>CAUQKD010000080.1:0-9441 GCA_963518365.1 uncultured Lachnoanaerobaculum sp.
GTCCGATATGGCTTTTAAAGATGTTATTGCAATATTTTCAGTATTTCTGCAGTTCTTATATAATGTTAATTTACAATCGGCATCACTTATAAACTTAGGGATATTTTTAGCCTGAATAAGTTGTAATTTATCATAAAAAACATAAAATGTTCCCCTGGCCTCTTCATTATCAAGTACAACATCATATATTGTTTGCAGAAGATCCGCCTCTTCTATCTCTTCTCGGCCAAAATCTTGTCATTCATCTACAATAACATGCTTATAGCGGAATGAGCCTGAAATATACATATCTGAAATTCTAATACCTGCAGTCTGGTAGTCAGGTTTCTCAGTTTTAGCAACCTTACATGCAAATTTGTCGATGGTCATATACTCTATGTACTCATGGTGATACTCTCTATCCAAATAATCCCTTAGCATTACATTGTAACAGAGAAATAATACTCTCTCACCGTTAAAAGCATGTCTGGTTGCTTTTTCCACAGCCATCATTGTTTTTCCTGTTCCTGCAGCTCCGTTAATAACAGCAGACTTTTGTTCAACAAGGTAGTTTAACAATCCCTCCTGCTCCTTCAACAATCTGTGAAAAACTATTTTTTTCAAATCATTATCAAAACTTTTGGAAGGAAAGATATTAAACTCAGGGCATATTATTTCTCTAATGAGTCTTCTTACATCCTGTTCACTGAGGTCTGTTTTGATGTGATTTTCCAACTCGATATCGAACAAAGAACTGATATATGGCTCAGGATCTTCTAACGCCTCCATTGTAAGAGTAATAGTTCTGTCTACTTCCTTGGGAAACTTGATTCCGCGCAAGCGTTCCTGTGAAATTGAAGGAAACCACACAGCATGCAAAAACTTACATCTACCTACAACATCTTTTAATGAGCTGTTTTGTACCACATTAAATAAGTCCCACTTGTTTCCCGCAGCTTGATTGTAAGGTCCACCATGCTTCATAATGCATCCACTTGAGTATTTCCAGTATCCTCCCTCATACTTTATAGCTCCTGCTTTTGCTTCCAAACACAACAATCCCTTAGTTCGATTAAAAATAACAAAGTCTACTTCACCTTCATGAAGTATATTATCCTCAACATATACATTCTTAAAAGAATGTACAACATAATAATCAGATGGAAGTTTTTTTAAAGAATCAAACATTACTCCTTCCAGACTGGCAGGGTCAAATTCTCTTGCCACATCAGGTATCATTATTGCCATTTCAAATCTCCTTTAATACTTCCAATATACTTTCAGCAATAGTACCTTCTCCACTAAGGCAAAAACACTTCCATTCACTTTTTGATGCCTTATTGAATTCTTCTTCATTTTCAGCACTAAAAATCATCACCTTCTTATTAGGCCAATACAAATCAACATTATAATAGTTAGTATCTCCTAGTACCTGAAATGTTCCTGCTTGGAAAGGCTTCTCTCCGTCTTTATAATCAAAAATTTTATCTATCAACTCATTTATTATTTCCCTCTCATGTTTATTTGATGAAAATTGAAGTATATTCTTCCATATATCTACATAATCTGTATTTTTTAAGTTCGTGCCATAATCCGTTATAAGAATCTGAGATTTCGAACTGTCATTTTTAGGACTTTTGACTATATTATATATTTCTGCATTTTTATAAATATATTCTGAAAAAAATCCAATATTTCGCTCTTCGTATGTTCCTATTATCATTCCTCTATCCAGAAAAACATTAAACTCTTCACAACTCGTCTCCGGTACAAGCGTACAAGCATGACAAGCGGACAGATTTAGCGAATCGCGCCCCTGCCCCATACTCAAACTACAAACAGGATCGTTTGAACATGTTATAGCACCCTCAATTGCCTTTTTAAAAATACTCGGAAAAATGTCAGATCTGCCCTGACGAACAAGTCCACCCATTGTTCCTTCAGAGTCTCCGCTCGCTGTATATAGCAAAATACCCGACATATTTTTGCCTTCGGAAGATTCACTGCAATATATTCTCTCTTTAATAGATGCTATGCTATATCCACACTCAAAACTCAACTGTTTCATTAATAAATGGGAAAGCGTATGCAACAAAAGGAATTTCGCCGTAATAGTTCTAGGGCGTATGTCGCCATAATAAGATTTGGAATAATTCTCATTCAATTGATCAACTCGGCGTTGTGTACTATGATTGTTTGTTCTCCATTTATCAATAACTTCATCATTTAGTTCAATAAAAATGCCCTCGCCTCGAACATCGTATCCGGGATACCAATTTGTATCCTCCTCTTTTATTGATACCTTTTTTATTTTCATTGTGTTGTTCACATTATCTTCCTCAACCGGCTCCAATCTTGAAAAACCAACCAACGCCTGAACTTCTCTTACTTTGTGAATCAATGATACCTTTTTAACATATGGCAAACCATATTGTTTTATATCAGTGGATTCACGAACAAATTCACCATTTTTATCCTCTTGAACTACCTCTCCGCTCAAAGCTTCATATTCTTCAGCTCTATACTTAACACTTGTAGTAGTGTAACCGTCATCTGTGGTTCCACTCCATCTGCGTATCAAAACTGGCTTTACCGATGCTTCATCATGCCCTATATCTCGACCTATTTTTGAAGCATATTCACTAATTTTTTGCGATACAATCTTTTCCTTCATTTCTTGCGTAACCTCCATATTCATAGAAGAAAAAGTTTTTATCGATTCTGTAATAGCCTTTTTTAAATCTGAGAAAAAAGGACTTCCCTGTATTTTTGCTGTTAATTGGCTTGAATAAGGAGGAATAACCAACGAGCTCACGACAATAGGAAAATAAACAGATGATCCACCTCTTTGTAATACATGTGGATATTTCCCACACATTTCTGTAGTGTTCTTCCAGGGGTGCCTTCCAGTGCACTTAAAACCGTATTCATAACCTGTAGCCTTATCCAAGTTTTCAAGAGCATTCTTATCAAAAGCCCCCTTAAGAGTTGCTCTGGCATGACATGTTTCACATGTTATTGTCAAACCTTCCAATCCTTCGGTTGATGATGCACTTGTTGTAAACCTCAGTTTAGGATTATAGCATATTTTTTTTGCACCTAAACCGTTCTTGGCATGAACCCATTTTATCCATGGGAAATCATCTATATGACCATGACCGCATGCAACAACAATACGCGCCACCACCAGTTCCTGAAAACAAGAAGGACACTTTAAGTTCTTAGTCATGTGAGGATCATTTTCTCTCATCTTTTTGCACTTAGGATTGGAATTATATTCATTTATCCACTCTTTTAAAGATTTAAAAGATCTGCATCTTGGGCAAAAATACCATTCAGGAAATCTTGAATATGCGATACCTTTTTGATATCTTGTGTCATCCTTACTTCCGGGCATCCCGAAAAAATCCACATGAAGAGCCTTCTCAAGTCTCTCATCATGAACTTCAACTACACTGCCCTCCCACGTTTCAGGTGCTGCTGTCATCAAAGTTTGCTCAGGAAAATCAACCATAGCACCAACTCCGTACTGTAGTACTGCTTGAGATGCTCTAACTGCGTGAGTTATTTTATTTAATTGAATTATCTCAAATTCATTTAACATGTTATCATTCCTTCCATATTAAAATGCTACTTCCGACAGAAATATCCACATTTCTCATTGATGTCATTGTATCAAATGCACTATCACCCTTACTTGAGTTATATGCTTTCATCAGTCTTGCATCTCCCTCTTCAGGATATGTAACCATATACTTCTCACCGTAAAAGAAATGATCATCATATCCTTCTTTAAGTTTCTCCCAACTTTCCAAAAATATATCTATTTCCTCTCGAATATCTGATTCTCCGGTGTCGGTTCCGGGATTAACCCTATTGATTATGTCGTTATTTCGAGCAACTATATATTCAACTATAGAATCAATTTCTTTTTTGTACTTAATGCGTGAGAAAAGTCCGGCTGCATTTTCAGGTGTCAAATCCGGTAATAATTGTCTAAGCAGTGCAATCACTATAGCATGTAACGCTCTATCTCTTGCAGGCTTTGAAAAAGGTGTAACTCCTGTAGGCTCTACATGTTTATAAAACGATTCATGATAACCTAAAAACTGCTCATAATGAGATCTGTCTCGGCTCTTGGAACCATCATACATGGCAAAAGCCACTCCGGGATATGATCTTCCAACTCTACTTGATGCCTGGATATATTCGCTTGTCAACTTAGGTTGTCCCACTAAAAGCATAACGTTCAACCTTGCAACATCTATACCTACAGAAATCATATTCGTTGCAAGCAAAATATTGGAAGACCACCTTTTGTTTTCTATATTTTCCTTGCTATAGGTCAACTTCTCCAACTTATCCAATGTCTCATTTAATTGTGTAGTTGATACACGACTGGTCAATTCATCTGCACCGGTAATTATTCGAGCATCCTTTGCAGTTCCCACACGGTAAGCCATTCTTTTGATAAAATCTTTAATATCATCATCTACAAGTGTTGAACATTTTCCAAGATCTTTTAAACTATTAAAATATACAGTAAGTGTCCAATACTTATCCTTTATTTCATAAGGCAAATCCATCGTGTGAATCTTTTGAAGCAATGCCGCCATAGTCCTGATCTCCATCATTGCTTTTGTTTTTCCGGACGGCATAAGACCGACATATTTTCTTCCGTATATTCCCCTTTCATAATCTATAACCGACTCTCTTGCGAAGAAGGAATCTTCAGCATCAATACCTGGATGAGGAAATTGACAAACCTCTCTGTTATACAAAGATGAGCATTGTTCTGCAGCTCTTCTTATAGTTGCTGTTGATGCAATAATCTTGGTTTTTGAACCTTTGCTACTACAAATATAATCAATTGCCGCCTCATACAAACCAACCATTGTTCCCAACGGACCGGAAATAAGATGTAACTCATCTTGTATGATCAATTCAGGTGCTCTGTTATCTGTTCCAACACCAAAAAACGCTCCAATTTGTGGGTTCCAAGGAAGCATTGCAAATTTATCTACTGTGCCAAATAAGAGGGTTGGAGGATTCTGATATAATTCTTCATCAACAACTTGTATCGGTAACTTACCCCGTTCGTTAAAAAAGCATGCTTCCTGAGGGCACCACAATTCGAAGTGTGAGTTACTTCTCATTCTGTACCCCCATGCACCCATTTTTTTATGTCCTTTGCGATCTTGAACCATTTTTGTACCGCACCATGGACACTTCAACACCTGAAACTTATTGTGTCTGTCCTTTTGGTACTCAAGCTCTTCTACTGTTGCTTTTGTCAATTTAGTAAGTTCCGATTTTGCTTGTGCATTTTTATTCGGTGTATGATTGCTTCCTATCCATAGACCAATAGTTATCGGTTCTGAACCAAGATCATATTTCCCATATATCGATTTTTTATCCGTGGCATCTACGCGAATATACTCACATGCACAAATAAGCGTAGATGCACGAGTAAACTGTTGTGCCGCCAGGAGTCGTAACGTATAACGCATAATAACAGTCGTTCCGTACGCATTTTCTTTATGAGCAAGTCTTCTGTAAAAAATAGTGAATGCAGTAAGACCAAGATAGGCTTCTGTTTTACCTCCACCTGTAGGAAACCAAATTAAATCCACCAACTCTCTATCAACTGAACTGTCATCTACTATTGACTTTATACTCATAAGTAAAAATGCAATTTGGAAAGGCCTCCATGCATAGAAGTCTTCAAAAATCTTGTCGACACTAAAGTAGTCAATCTTCTTCAATATTTCAGTTAACTCTTCATCATAAGGATATCTGTTTACATCCGATGTCTTTTCCTGCAATTTAAGATGAGCTCGCTGCATAAACATAGCTCTGTTAGCCAATTGAAACGCATCCCAAGCCGCATCGCTTGACTTAAGCAGTTCTATTCCCTCATACATACGCTTTGAAGCGGCTTCGCATCCCATTATATTTTTTCCTGCAATATAATGGAATTTCTCCTGTAATAAATTAGTCTTATCTCTGATTTCACTTATCCATTTATCGTAGGCCGCTACAATAGATATTAATTTCTCTATCTTGATGCTTTTTTCATCCTTTATCAAATCTGATAAGTATTTCATGGACAAAGCATCTTTTGTCACACCCGAATCTTTGGGTAAGCTGAAATCCATTGAAGGGACTTCGCTTACAGGAAAATACTCACTGAATACTTCGCCATTTCCCATAGCATCAACATTCCATGAAATAGAAGTACCTAATCCTGTTCCATATACTTTTTTATTTCTATATTGAAGCGCCAAAGACTGTTCTTCATCATTTAAATCTGAACAGTCTACGTTAGCACCATACTCTACAAAAACAAAACTATTATTTTCACTGTTAATTCTTATTTCAGGTTGATAAAGGCAAAGCTTTGCACTTGATTTACTTGAGTCATCATTAACAAGCATAATAGTTAACGACCAGATGTCATTTCCCATATTACGCCTTAAAGCGGTAACTTTTGCATTTGTTTGATCTAATTCCTTGTTTTGATCAATATAATCAGATTTGGAAAAATCCAACTCAAGTTCACACATATGAGGTTCTCTTACGTACCCCTTTCCAAGCTGGTCAGAAAGTTTATACATAAGTGAAATAATGTTATATTCATCTCCTCCCAACAAGTCCCTTTCTTTTAACGCAAGTATAGACTTTCTGTTAAGTCCGCCCGAAGTAAGCCTTAATGTCTTTTCCTTGCGGTCCAAATAAACACAATGATTAAACTCTGTTGGAAGCTCATATTCGTCCCTTATGTTACCATAAGGAATACGACAATCAGTAGCCACAGCCTTCTTATAAGTAGCAAATCTGACCTTACAATACACCTTTTCACATTTTCCTTTTACAAAAAGGGTTATTCCCATAGAAGAAGGCATATTTTGTGTGGCAAGTCCAATTTCTTCGTCAAGATTATCCTCGTCAGCATCAGCATCTGAATGATGATGTTTAACAAATCCCTCTTCCGTATTAACTAAAACATCTTCCGTTTCGTCAATCTGCACCTCAATGTCCTGTTCCTCAACTCTCAAAGTGTCATTATTGTCAGCGTTCATTTTAATATTCTTTGTAAAAAGTACACCTACTGAGTATCTGGTATTGGGAGCATCTGAGATAAGTTCATGTTCTATATCAGGAATAGATATCTCCGATCCCGGTCCCATAAGTTCTTTTTTAACAAGATCTATATACTTATCTCGTGCTCTTATCATTTCTTGCTTATCTGCCATAACTACCACCCTTAAATTAAAATCGGTCTATTTGCCATCCACATAGGAACTGCCGTTTCAACCTTAGCTATTCGTTCAACTCTTTTAATCTCTGCAAGCGTATCTATTTTTTCGTAAATTGATTCCATATAATTCCCCCTCTGCGGAGTACGGCCACTTAGTTTATCAAAAATCGCTTCTCCAACCCTGTCCAATATTTTTCGTCTGATAGATCTTATATCTCTACAGGCTTCAAAAATGTCTTCCGGGTTCTCCTTAAGTTCTTCAACACCTGTAATATTTCCTATATGACGTATTGAATCAACATCTCTTGGGCCAACCGTGTAAGAATCTTCATCCAGCCAATGTAATATTGTTTGCTCGTGTACTCTGGCTCCGTCTTTGAGCATTAAATCTACCACTTTCCTGGCAGTATATCCATTATAATGCATAAATTCCACCAACGATCTTTTCCACAAGTTTGCCTTCCTATACTTTTCTTTCGTATTACTGTCAAACTTGCCGTCTATAAACAGTTTAGCAAGTATAGAACTGACGATGTCTTTGGTATCGTCATTATTTTTCGTAAAGATGATAGAATCTCCTTCACAAAGTTCCTGTACTCCTACTTCCTTAACTATGCCTGTAGCTTCCTCAAGCACATATCCCTTATAATTTCTACTTAAATAAGCCTTAGTATCATCATCAAAAACAACTACAGCCACAATATCAGTATTCATTGCGCCTTCATATCCGGAATCACTTTTATAGATTGAAACAATATATGAAAAGTCAACATTAGCAATATAATCTTCGATTTCTTTTTCGAAACCTTTTGCATCCTCTTCTTCAGTCGTTATTATTTCATCTTCATCCTGATTAGATATTATAATTGTCGACTTCCTATTAAGCCGGTTTATCCTATTATGAAATATCTTATTCTTAAAATAATACCCTACTTTCTCACTTTCATATATTACCGAAATAATTGTTGCTGCAGCATTACATCTAAAAACATTAAATGCTTTTCCTTCATAATCTCCAAGGACAATTACACAGTCGTACATCTTAGAACTGTCAAATCTATTTGCAGTAACAAAATCCTTATTCCTAAACAAATACTCCGAAAAAAGTCCTGTTCCCTTTATGAGTGTTACATAATATGCTTTTGGAACAACAATGGCCACCCTCTTGCCTAAATAATCATATGAAAATTTTCGTAACCACTCATACTTTCCGTTAGTACTTTTCTCCTCAATAAGTATTCTCTCAAGAACTTCAACTACGACTAATGCATTCTTTCTCAAGTTTTCAGGAAAATCTTCTGCCAATCTCCTAAGCTCTAAAATCTTTTTCTCCGGAGAATCAACTTCAATAAGCCCTCTCTCTTCGGCAACTGAAAATCTATCCATAGGAAATGGTGCAGTAACAAATAATTTCATCAGCGAGTGTGCAAGCATTATAAAATTATCTTTCCCCTCTGTAGAATATTCTTCACGCTTTATCTCAAGAATATTCTTCTTGAACTCATGAATCACATCCGATTCAATACCATTTTTTTCAATAATGACCAACTCATTATTCTTATCAATAATTGTATCAACTTGTGTTACGAGTTCTATAATATAATGATTATTTTCAACTTTCTCATAAGTTGTATTTTCCAACAGAAATTCCTTAGTGCATGCAAAGATTTCCATCTTTTCAACATCTGATGTCAATTCAAGTCCCAAGTCACTGTCCATAGAAGAGCATATATATACATACTTAAGCGATTTTCTATTAATCAATTCAGGTAACTCAAAATAGCCTCTTGATATCGAATCTTCCCCAAGAACACTTAGCCCTAAATGCCTGTTCCCACGCCTGGACAAAAGTAAAGTTCTTGCAACGGAAACCTTAGAAGTAAACTTTAATGTCGGTTCGTTTTTACCTGTATTACCACCGTATCTATATTCTTCTTTCTCTGTAAAATAAGAAGCCGTTATCAGTTCTAATAAGCTGATTTGTTTTTTGTTAAAAAGCAAACTTATGTTCTTTACCAAAAAATCAGCATGTTCACGGGGTGCCACTATCACACATGACGTGTCTAAAATGCTAGGTATATTCTCCTTCTCGAAGCCCAACACATCAACGTAAAAAACATCTCTTAGTGATGTTTTCTTTTTTATTCCCGTTCCATCCATGCGAGACGAATCGCCATTGTATGGTTCAATATTTCTCAATT
>CAUQKD010000081.1:0-9428 GCA_963518365.1 uncultured Lachnoanaerobaculum sp.
TACCGATGCAGGGATATTCAATTTATTGCTTGCAGGTACTACCGGAGTAATATTATCAAAATTATCCTCTTCGCCCGGTTTTTCTTCCGCACCGTCTTCCAATGCCGCACCTGCCACATTTCCTCCCGCTTCATTCGGTTCGTTAAAGCTTCCGTCGCCTATCCACGCTCTTGTTGAAGCCGTATTCTTCAGTCTTAAATCAAATTTATCTACAAACGGCAGGGGGATCCTCATTTTATATGAGGCGCTTATCTCGATACTTTGCATATCGAGAAAAAAGCTTGACCCCCAGTAATTTATTCCGTTTTTTCCGCCCTGCACCCCTAGACTTTCAAAGTATCCTTTTGGAAAACCTGCGAGGTACTTGTTTGTAACGGCTCTGCTTATCGGCATCGCTACCGCCAGCTTCACCGCATCATATGCTCCGTCTTTTATAACCGCCAATATTCCGTTGAATATCGCTT
The DNA here is from genome assembly GCA_963518365.1 of uncultured Lachnoanaerobaculum sp. Lineage (GTDB taxonomy): Bacteria > Bacillota > Clostridia > Lachnospirales > Lachnospiraceae > Lachnoanaerobaculum. Next base: position 465 of record CAUQKD010000081.1, read on the forward strand.
TTTCATCTGAGAAGTAGTCTGTAACCGATGTGTACATTGCCTGTCCGGAATCATATATTTCCTGTGCACTCTTCCCTACGTTTTCCATTTGAGCCATTATGTCTTCCGGATATGCCTGTGAGTTTTCATCCAATATGTTGTTGGATACATCTGTAGCATTTTCAAGACCGTTCGCACTGGCATTGAAAAATACCTGTATTGTATTCAACATCTTTTTTGTCTTATCACCAAACTCTCCCGCATCGTTTGAAGCAGTTTGCCCTATATTATGTACTCCCAGCTTCTTGGCTATATATGAGTATTCGGATATTTGTTTTGCCGACTGGTCTATAGCGTTTTGTATGCTTGTATATGCTCTATACACATTTAACATACTAAGCAGTGCCATATACGCCGCAATAAAAATCATCAATATAAGACTGGCTTCCACTGTAATAAAACCTTCCTGCTTATCCTTAGCCATAACTTTGCTCTCCTTCTTTAACGCACTACTTTCCAAGCTTCCAATATTCTTGTAAGCTTATAAAACTGTTCATAGATGCTTCTGCCGACTTCTTTAGCTTCTCATAGTTTTCTTCCATAGTCTTTGCTTCAGCTTCATCCGACATATCTACAGGTCTTACACCCCATATTGCCATTCCCATCCCATAGCCTGATGCATCGTCAGCTGCATCAAGACCTGCGCCTTTAGGACTGAAGTAATAATATGCTATATATTTGGTTCTGACCAAATCAGGATCGTAAGTATAGTTAGGATCTTTCCTTGTAATATCTATATGTCCCTCTTCTCTTATAAAATCTCTTCCGCTATAGCTAACTTTTTCTGTACTATCTACTATAACTTCATACTTTTGTTCACTATGCATATTATACATTCTTCCATCATTTAAATATGAATCCCATATGCTATCCAATCCTTTCATTGCTGAAGGAATTTTATCTAAATCCTCACTATATTCTATATTCCATACATTCTGTGTATCGAGTTCATCAATACATATTTGATCATAAAAACATGATGCAAGTTCTCCTTTATTTTCTTCGCAACCAAGTATAAAATCATCCGTTTTAAAAAAACCTGCTTTAGGGAAATCACTGTCCGCTTCCAAATCTATTGCCCCTATTGTTCCTATTGTCTCACCAAATTTGAACTCTTTCTTTTTTGAATCCGACTTTTTAGTATCTTTTTCTTTACTCTCTGATAAGGTATCTTCTTTATTTGTAGTACTTTCACTATTTATACTGTTTTCAGTACCGGCATTAGCCTTACTACATCCACTACCTACTGCTGTTACCAATCCTAATAACCCCATCATCATCAGTATTTTTATATTTTTCATATATTTCTCCTTAATATCCAAGTACTCCCTTATAATCTATCGGATATCCAAACTTACCTTTTATATTAAATTTTTCATTGTTGTTATTGACCTTCGGTATTTGCAAAAATACAGGCTGTATCTGTACTTCGGCTTTTACCTGTAACAGCACTATGGCCTCTTGCATTGAAAATCCTTCTCCGGCATAGTAGAGTGAACCTTCTTTGCTTGCATTGGTCTGTATAAGATTTCCCATCCTGCATATAACACCTTTTTCATCTATCAAGTACTGTATCGCAAGAAATACCATCAGATAGTCCTTATAGCTCATATTAAATGTAGATGCCTTAGTCTTATCAAAACCGTTCAACTCAAGTTTATCCTTACCTTCTCCAATAGTCATTGCATCGCCACCTGCACCTTCAAACTCCTTGTTGAACTCATTTATCTTATTATTGATAGCTTCCTGTGCGCTACTGTTAGCAGCATCTAAAACATCTCCAACACTTTTTTTAAGCTTCTCTTGAAGTTTGCTTTTATCTAATATAGAATTTATCCTACCTTCTAGCCTACGCTTTCTGTCTTTAAAAAAATCATCTATATTATCATTTAAATTTTTTGTAATATCATTTATATTGTCCTTAGATATATTTAATGTCTTCATTACTATCTCAACAAGTCTATCTTGGCTTTCACTATTATTGATAGATTTAAATGCCTCAAGCTTTGCCTTAGCTACCAGTCCACCTGTTGCCAACTCCGATTCCATATCAGCCTGCATCTTATCAAAGCATTCTTTAATAGAATTCTTTAACCTGTCTTCAAGCCCGTCTCTTGCATCTCCAACCTGTGTCATACACCATATCAACTTTTCCTGTATAGGTGCCTGTATTGATGCTATAATAGACTCTGTAGTTGTATTTACCATATCTTCTACATAATCATCTAATGTAGTATTAAAACTTTCCTTAGCCTCATCTGTATACTCATTCATTTTTTTATACAATGTACTTGCTGCACTCTCAGCCACAACCTGACCAATCCTTTCAAATCTTGTTCTCCATGCCTGTGGATTTTTATAAAGAGGAACCGACTTTCCATCTACCAGATCGTTGACATCAAATACACTCTCAGTAAGTGCCGCTGCAAGCAGCAGTACATTTTGTACTATAGGTACAAGAAATCCTGTAGCCCCTGCAATAGTCATAGCCATTGTGAGTGCTTCTGTCTTTAACGCACTGTCACTTGTATAGGCATATATCGCATTTAACAAAAGTCTTACTCCGAATATTCTTGTCTTTACTCCGTCTACATTGTTCTTCAATTTAGGGTCTCCCAGTAATATATACTCCTGCTCCGCCCTGTAGGCTTCATTGTTTTTATTACTGAAAGGTACTCCTGAAAGAGTCTTTTCAGCTTTATTTCCACCTGCTTCTCTATTAGTTGTATAGCAGCTGAACATCGTAGTGGTATATGCCATCAAATAAAGCTTATCTCTTCCGCCTGTCAATATCTCACCTATCCTGTCAAATCCTGAAATAGCTTTACCTGATGCTTCAAGTGCATTATCTGCCAGATTATTCTCATCACTACTTTGTAAATCCTCTGCTGTAGCTCCATCCATAATCTGTGCAGCCTGCGCATTTGATGCCATTACATCAGATATATTTACATCACTTATCTCCACCGGCTCAGGCTTATTGTCAACATGTGTACCGTTGATCATCTCTTTTCGCTTTTTCTTTGCATCTGCATCTCCTTCAGGCTTAGTTGCAGAACTGTTTCTTTCTAAAAAGGCAAACAGCGGATCCACATAGTACTTTGATCCGTTTTGTTCACTGTCATAGCATTCCACACCCAGAAAGTTTCTAAGTGCCGGATTCTTATATTCATACTCCGAATCTATAAGCTTAAAACCACCTTCGTTATCACCGTTCTCTACCACTTTAGGTATTTTACTTGGAATATTTTGCTCAAATCCCATAAATAACAGATTCTCAGCGGGTCTGTACGCTCCAAGTGTATGTAATGCATTCTGCTTTGACTCCACTTCCTCTTTAGTAGTCAGATTGTCGCTGCCTGTTAAGCCTTCCACATAGGATATTATACTGTCTACCCATTCATCATCAGTTGCCTCTGAGGTGGCAGGCTTTATACCGGCATATTCAAAAGCTTCCAAATTCGCCATAACCTTTGATGAATAGTCTATAGATCTTTGAAATATTTTTATCATTTCATCAACATATCCTATTACTACTCCTGTAGTCTTAGTATCATGGTCTTGTTGCATATCCACTTTTACACCTGATTCCGCCATATCCCCGATATGCATATTCCAGTTTTCGGCAATACCCTTTAATACTTCAGACTCAGACTTCAATTTTATAAGCTTTTCCTTTATAGTCTCAGCTTCAGATTTCAGACTGCTAAACCAAACATAGTAATCCCTTGTTGTTCTCATTTGTGGTATAGCAAGAAGATTTATATCCTTCCTTAAATCTGCCAAATATTTATCTCTTAGGTTGTTTATATTAAAGTTTGGTCCGTATGGCTCATCTGATAATTCACTACTTCCATAATTAGCAGGTACAACCTCATTTTCACCTGTCCTGCTCCAGTCACCTTTAAATGATTTATTATACCAGCCTTCTACTCTGTTCCACTCATCAGTTAAATCTTTAGATTTCTTTTCCAGCTCCGATATTCTGTTTGAATAGTCATGTTCATCATCACTGGCAGCAATCAAACTACTTATCTCATTTTCAGTAGCCAACTTTTCATCCTCATATTCTTTTTTTGATGATGTGTATCTGGCATTAACTGTATGAAACCTTTTTACATCTACCTTATACTCATTATAATACTTTATATAATCACTGAATCTATCATACTCTAAAGAAGCATTTCCACTTGGTGTATTCTGTATACGATTATGTGCAAGTGAACTTGTGACTGAATAAAAATCTGATTTTAGTCCACTAATTTCATTTTCAAAATCTGATACATCATCCTTTAACTTACCACCTGACGGTTTACCGTCGTTATAAAGCCAATACTCATCGCTACCAAGCTTTGGTAACTTATTCACTTGTACATAGCTGACTGCATCCATTGTGGCATACGGAAAATTGGCATCTCCTAAGTCAAATACACTTGTCTTTATTTCTTCAGGAGTTTTAAATCTTCCGTCTATAAGTTGATCCTCATACTTTCTTGAATGCTCATATATAGATATACATAAATCTTGTATCTCCTTTAGCTTTTTTTCATAATCTTTTTTATCTTCCAACGCCTTTTGCTGAGCCGGCAATGATTTTAGAATATTCATTTTTTCCAAGAATCCATATCCTATAACTGCCGGTGCTCTGTACTTCATATAGTCAAGTACCTGTGCCCTTAAAATATTTGCATTGGAAAGATTTGCACCTGCCGCCTGACTTACTTCAAAACCCCCGTCGGCGAGTTTCATTTTCATAATATCTGAAATCTCATCGCTTCCACTTCCTGATAAAGCTATATCAACAAGTTCTTTTACCAAGCCTTGGTCATGCAGTCCGCTACTTTTTAATGTAGCCTCAAAATATACTTCCAGATTATCGTGTAATTCCGTCATATTCTTGGAAATTGCAAAGAGTCCGTATGTATCCTGAAGTACCGAGTTGTAATATGTCAGTCCTGCATTAAGTGCCATATCTCCTGCACCTGAAACTATATTTCTTGCAAGTATTATTCTTCCCCCGTCTATTAAAACGGTTGTAAATATCATTACTATCGTCAAAATAAGGGACATAAATACAGTCAACGATCCATGTTTATTATAAAATATTTTCATATACTCACCTGCCTGTCCCTCCCAGTTTATCTCTTAATGTCTTTAGCTTGTTTACATAGACATCGACCCTTTCTTTCAGATTGAATCTCTCCAAGAGGAAGTCTATCAAATCCGCTCCAAGGTCGATGTCTCTTACAAATTCTGTTGCATTTGAGGAAAATGCGTAGCCGGATTCTTTGAGTGTGAATTCTTCCGGTGCGCCCACCAAGCTCAGTGCTTTGGCAAGTCCCTTAGGCAATTTAATTCCGTACTTTGTATTGGCCTTGACCGTAGGCGTTATTATACCTGTGATTTCTATATCCGAATCCGCTGTAAGACCACTGACCATAGTATATTTTTGCAAAAATTCATTCAGTTTATTTTCAAAACTGTTTCCCACCTCATCCTTACTTCTGAAAAAACCTGCATACAGTTTTCTCTCTTTATAATAGCTGTCAACTCCTGACGCATTCGGAAAGCTCATAACATCTATATCAATTCCGCTGCTTGCAGGTGCCAGATACTCTTCATATCCCGGATATGCAGCTTCTCTGGCCGCCTGTGAAGCAATCTTTGTTGTACCAAACTGTACAAGACTTTGTTCAAGCTTCAAAAGCCCAAGTACCAACATCGCTATTATTGTAAAGATAAACAGTGGATATATACGTGCAGCTTCTATCATCAATGTCCCACGATTGTTTTCACTACGCATATCCCCTCCTTAGTTACTTTATACTACGGCTGTGTTGCTCCACGACTGTCAACGAATGATGTTAACTGTGCAAATACCTTTTCAACTGCTCCTTTAAGCTGTTGATTAAATAAAGCCGCCAATGCTATTATGATTACTATAAGTACCATAACCGCTACCATATCGGATGCGCCACGCTCTTCTTCCTTAAACGCCTTAAGTGCACCCTGAAGTTTCACCGCCTGTGCCATAACGAACAGATCAATAAGTTCAAACATTTTTTCCATTTTGTTTCTCCTCTCTTTGAACAAAATAATATTTATGTAAAAGCTTTAGTCGACATAAGCTCCGACATCAAAATTTCAGACTACCGAACATAGGTACTATTATCAAAATCAATACTCCCGCGAATATAAGTCCTATCGGTAAAAGAAGTTTGTTACTTGCCTTCTCACCTTTTCTTTTTACTTCGTGTTTTTTCTCTTCCCACGCTTCTGTACTCATATCTTTTAGGAACTGTACCACCTCGTTACTACCTTTTTGAAGATTTTGTATCATCATTGTTGAAAATTTTCTGAGAGACTTTATAGAACATCTCTCTCCGAATGTTTTGTACGCTTCCACTTCCTGCATACCGTTGCTAAGATCCATAGCTGTATTTCTCATTTCCTGATACAGCATGCCTTCATTTGCATTTGCAACTTTTATCCAAGCTTCTCTTATAGGCATACCTGCATTTACAAGTAATGTAAGCTTTGAGAGCATTCCCGGATAATCTCTTAAAAGTTCATCTCTTCTGGCATTTATCTTGTCGTTAAGCAATTCATCCAGATACCATATCATCAACGCACTTATCGCTATTCCGACAGTTACCAGCTTATAATTACCGCTTATTCCAGTCAGCATAAACATCAACAGTGTCAAAACTATCGCAAATGTTAACTGTCCTCCTCTTAATAAATAAAAGTAATAAGGACCGTATTGCTTCCCGTATATTTCTGAAATAAGCTTTATCTTTCCTCTCGCATTCTTGCTGTTCATATCAAAATGTATCAGCTCCATAAATCCGAAACCTATATAATATATATCACTCAGCGGGTACTCCCCGCTTGGTATACCTGCCAACACATCATTAAACTTTCCACTGAACTTAAAGTGTAAATATAATACAAACAGTGCAAATGCTGTGGCTAATATCATAAGTATCATATTTTTACATCCTTATATTGACTATTTTTCTTCCCATCATATAAGCTGCCGCAAACAGTAATATTGCAAATACCTTTACAGTCACGGTAAGCGGTGTGTTGACTACTGCAGACATTGTGCCTATTCCGCTAAGTGCACTCATTATTATGAGCGGCATTACCATCATAATATTCAGCTCATTTTCTTTTTCTGTAAGAATAGTCTTTATTTCCATCTCAATTTCTATCTTGTCATTGATTATCTTTCTGCTGTCCCATACAACCTGCCTGATATCTCCGCCCTGTCTAAGTCCCGACTCAAATGTTGCGGTAAAGCTTTCCACATCATCAAGCCCGCATCTTTCCGCAAAATCTCTAAGCAAGTCCTCAATAATTATATTGTTGGTCATACCGGCTATTATAATTCTGGTCTCATTTACTATATCCGACTTCTCACCGTACAGACTTAAAAGATCCTGATAGCTTTCCGCAAAGGCTTCCATTGTATTCTTTCCTGATGAATACGATGTGGTAAGCGCCTCAAGCAAATCTCTAAACTCTATAAGCAGGTCTTTTTGTCTCTTTTCTTTGCGATATTTTCTATAAAATTTTATTGCAGGTATACCGCAAATACTTCCCAGTATTACCGCCATAACCGTTATTCTGAAAAATATCATCACTACCACAAACCCGAGTGCAAATCCCATCAAAAAACCTACAAGATAATCTGTCATTCTCATATGGTATATATGATAATCATCCGCATTTCCCATAAGTCCATGCTTTTCTACATATGTGTCTTCCTTCTTCTTTAATATTCTTTCAAACATCAGATAACTCCTTTATATCCCATAAGCTTCAGTTTAAACGTATTCTTTAGCGGATTTTTCGTTCTCTTCAGTTCTCCCACCACTCTTTCCATAGTGCTTTCTTCATTCTCTTCAAAGACATACAGCGGATTTAACTCTATCTCACCGTCTTTTAGGCCTACAACCTCCGTTATTTCCATAGTCTTTCTGCTGTGATCTCTCAGCCTTGAAAGGTGTATTATTATATCCACGGCTGATGCTATCTGCTGCCTTATCGCTTCAAGAGGAAGTCCTTCAGCACCCATAAGCACCATTGTTTCAAGTCTACTTAGCATATCTACAGTCGAATTAGCGTGACCTGTTGAAAGTGAACCGTCATGACCTGTATTCATAGCCTGCAGCATATCCAGTGCTTCCGCACCTCTTACCTCTCCGACTATTATTCTTTCAGGTCTCATACGAAGTGAAGTCTTTATCAGATCTCTGATGGTAATACTTCCTTTTCCTGAAGAATTTGAGTTTCTGGTCTCCAGCTTTACCAGATTATCTATACCTACTATCTGAAGTTCCGCCGAATCCTCAATAGTGATTACTCTTTCGGTGTTTGGGATATAATTAGAAAGTGCATTTAAGAATGTTGTCTTTCCGCTTCCTGTTCCTCCGCTTATAAAGATATTGTATTTTGCTTTAACCAATGTTTCTAAGACCTTGGCAATCTGTGGGGTAATTGATTTATATTTTATGAGTTGCTCAACTGTCATCGGTATTTTAGAGAATTTACGAATGGTTAGAGTAGGTCCTTTTAATGCTACCGGCGGTAATACAACGCTTACTCTCGAGCCGTCAGGTAATCTTGTATCCACAATAGGATTTGACTGATTTACCTCTCTTCCCGCTCTACCTACTATTCGCTGTATAATATCCTCCAGCTTTCTTTGACTGTCGAAGCTTTGATTCAGTCTTTGTATCTTTCCGCTTTTCTCAATGAAAATCTCATCGGTACCGTTTATCATAACTTCTGTGATATCATCATCCTTTATGATCATATCAAGCAGTCCCAGACCTCTTATTGATGAATAAAGTTCGTCGGTCAAATTAACTCTTTCCTGAATTGGAACATAGACCTCACCCAATTGCTCACTGACCA
>CAUQKD010000082.1:0-9420 GCA_963518365.1 uncultured Lachnoanaerobaculum sp.
TCTTTATAAGGGCTTGAGGTTTATAAAGGGAGTAGTTAGCTGTCAAACTCCCGAATATGTACCTGCAATATACTTTGTATTGTCTTTTATGTACTTTCTTACACCGTCAGTAACAGGAAAAGCTATTATAATAGTAATAACAGCAGCCAATACCATCAAAAAGAGCCCCACTACATTGCCCTTGTTCTTATTTGTTGGTTGCTTACCCATCCATTTCCTCCTTGAAACTCTCAAAATTACTCTGATATTATAAAAGAAAGTTAAAAAACTATCAATAAATATTTTTTATAAAATATAATATCGGCTTTTATTTTATTTTTTCGGTGCTATAATAAGTTTTATACAATTAAATATCGTGGTGATATTTATTATTTCAATAAGGAGGCAATATGAAAAATATAACAGTTGCAGGTGGCGGTGTACTTGGCTCACAGATAGCATTTCAGACCGCTTTTTGCGGATTTGAAGTAAAGATATGGCTTAGAAGTGAAGAGTCCATAGGAAGAACAAAGCCGAAGTTGGAAAGATTATATAATATCTATAAGACAACACTTAATGAGGCAAAGAAGGAGCTCGGCACGGGAAAGGTATTTCCAAGAGGTTTAATCACAGATTCCTCCAAAGTTACCGAAGCGGACATAGACAAACTTTTGGAAGCTGTTGATAAAGCTTATAATGAGATAAAACTTACTACAAGCCTTGAAGAAGCTTGTAAGGATGCCGATCTTATAATTGAGAGTATGGCCGAAAATCCGGAAGCAAAAATCGCATTCTATAAGTCTCTTGATCCACATCTTGAAGCAAAGACTATAGTTGCCACCAACTCTTCAAGTATGGTTCCAAGTCAATTCCGTGAATATCTGAGCAGGCCGCAACAATATCTTGCAATTCACTTTGCAAATAATATCTGGATCAGCAATACCGCCGAAATCATGGGGCACAGTACCACATCAAAGGATGCTTATGAAGCTGTAGCCAAGTTTGCTTCAGACATCAAGATGATTCCGCTTCGTCTTAAGAAGGAACAGCCGGGATATATACTGAATTCAATGCTTATACCTTTCCTTAATGCAGGTCAGATGTTGCTTGCAAATGAGGTGGCAGACCCTGCTACCATCGACCTCACATGGAGACTCGGTACAGGCTCACCATACGGTCCGTTCCAAATCCTTGATATTGTAGGCCTTAACACAGCCCTTAATATAGTATCAAACAATCCTCTCTCAAAAGACCCGACTACCGTACAGGGCAAGATAAAAGCAATCCTTGAAAAGTATATTGCCGAAGGCAAAACCGGAGTGAATGCAGGAGAAGGATTCTATAAGTATAATTAAAATCAGGGGGCGTAAGCCCCCTGAATGGTTTATTAAATTAAGTTGATATGTTCCATCTTTTCAAGAATTACTTTTTTAACCGGGTCTGTCAAATAAGCCGAGTTTAAATTCTTTTTCTTATATGCCAGGTAGCTATCTTTTGTCATTTCTATTAAAACAGCAGTAAAAAATCTCTCCCAGCTGAAATACTCTTTAGATTCTATAAAATCTGAAGGACTCTCCAATATACTATTCAACATAGAATTTCTTACTATTCCGGATAACAGCACTAACCATTCAAATGATTCGGGTAAATATATTGCTATTCCTTTCTTCTCACTTATCAGCTCTGTTACTCTGTGCATTTCCGAACCGAATGCTGCACCATCTACTATTACAAGAGTATTTTCATTACCGTGCGAATTCAAATACTGAAAAATGTTCGATTTACCGTTTAAACTTTCACATCTTAAATGTGCGTCATCACATATGTTTTTAAAAAACTGGTACCCTGAATTACTGTCTTCAGTCACAACAATATCAGGATTTATTGACCCTTTATATATATCCGCGCCATAGATTCTGTAAAACTCATTAAACTTCTGTTCAAGCCTTCCATACTTTCCTGAAGTTTTTATACCATATATCTCCTCTACACTATATGGTAGAGCAGGCAAGGACTCCCTGGTTACAATGACATAATAATTATCTGTGTTTTGAATAAACTTTGAAAACTCTATTGTTTTTATGAATTCATTTCCTTCATCAATAAATACTATACTGTCTGAAACAGCTGCCAGCTGTTCCTTCCACAATGTACCGTCAAGTACAAAACATTTTTTATCACATACCAAATCAACGGATGCTCCGGAAGGATTGTTTACCGCTTCCCTAATCATATCAACTAATGTAGTCTTACCGGTCGCGCTATCTCCTTGGATAATTGTTATATTTCTCCTTATCTCAAAGTCGTATTTCAGACGCTTTGTAGATACAATAACTCTATGCTTTCCTTTCATAATATCACGTCTTTTCTATACAAATTCTCCTGCTATACTTACAAGTTCCATTTTTGTATGTACTACTTGGTTTGTGTTTAATATCAATATATCAAATCCTTCTTTACCGAAGTCCATCAAATGATGCAAATTGATCGTCCTGTCTTCTTTCTCTGCAATCTTTAAAAACCATTTGGCACAATTATCACCACAGGTAGATGCATTAAATATCTTATCTTTTTCAAATTTAACCAAGATTAGTGTTTTAACTCCTCCTGATAAGCCTGTTGGAGGTATTTTGCCTAATACCGGACTGTCTATTACTCCACTGTCTAAAACAACCGACTTATCTACATCATAAATCATCTCTTTTACAAACGGGTCCACTATCCAATCATCTTCGTAATCATACTTAAAATAAGATGCCGTATTATAAATAGACTCTTTCATATCTCCGTAAAAAATTTTCAGCATAATCCACCTTCCAAACCTCAAATAATCTAAAACCAATCTCAGTATACAAATTATATCGTCGGAATACAATATTTTAAACCTAAAAGACTGCCACCCTATGTCTTTCATAAGGTGACAGTCGATTAAATTTACTATCTAAGATGTGCGCTACCTGCAGAATACAAACCTGCTTCAGCCAATATATCTTCCATGGTCTTATAGCCTCTTTCAGCTATTCTTGCTTGGCGTGCCGCATCTTCTGCAGTAATTCTTGCATCTTGGTCGGCCTTTCTAAGCGCTTCATATCTCTCAGCATCGGCATCTATTCCTATCATATCACTACCGGCAAAAGTATATGCGTTCGCCTTATTGTATCCGAGGCCTTGCAAGCTTTTTAAAGTAGCTTCACTTAGAGTCTCCAGATATTCATGTTCTCCACTTCCATACCTTATTTTATCCATGGATATCTTAATACCCCTGTACATATCTCCGTCCGATAACGCTCTTCCATAAGTACCGCTACCCTTTGTGTCATCTAAAAAACCGTAAAGATATTTGTCCGGCATAAAATTAGGCTTATTACAAATCAAACCTGTAATCATTTTGCCGTTTGCATCAACATAATATTCATTATCGTGATCTATTATGAGTGCATTCTTTACAAGTTGACCGTCCTTATAATATCCCCACTGATTGTCGGCACCCAACTTCCAATTATCACAGAATGTCTTTCCGTCATTCAATACGCTGTTATAATCAACATCCGCATATGAACATATAGGCATAGATAATGCCATTATACATACTGTAGCAACCACTTTATTAAGCAATCTTTTCATCTTTTACTCCTATTAATATAGTCCCCTCATCATATCCTCAGTAACTTGGCTCATATCACCTGAAATGTACGGATGTGTACCGAATCCGCAACCGTATCCCATAGCATCGGCATATCCTGTTTTACCGTCCATATTTACAATACACCATTGATGAGTTCACTGATTCGGATTGGCATGTTCCCAATCGTATCCCATAAAATCAAGTACTCTTCCAAGTGCTCTGGCACCGCCTGCACAAGTATATACACCTGCAATAAATACTCCGTAAGGTCCTCTGTAATACTTGTTGGCATCGGTTCCGTATGTGTTATGCAAATTGTATTCTCTGTAGATTATTGATGCGGCCTTTCTTATCTTAGCCAAATCGGTGGTAAGAGAATTATCCGATAAAACTCTTGTAGCAATATTCCTTGCTACTGCATCAGCCTGATTTGCCTGCTCCTGTGTACAATATTTATAATAGTCATGCTTTCCGAGGCTGCTTGCGGCTCTCGCTTCATCAAGTGTAACTTGTTTTTGAGATGTTGCCGAACTGTTTCCCGAAATCCACGCTCCGTCTGCACCTACCTGATATCCGTCAGGTGTAGTAGTTTTTGTTAACATTCCGCCGTTTGAACCGAGATAATAATTACCTACCCAGCAGTTTGACGCCATTTTGCCGCCGTCATCAAAGTAGTACCATGTACCCTTGATGTCCTTCCATCCGGTAGTCATAAAGCCACCTGAATTAAGATAGTACCACGCACCCGAGTCATTAATCCATTCATCCTGTACTGCATACTGATAATCTTTCGTATAGCGCCAGTTTGACCCCTCTTTGTACCATTGACCTGCAAATGCGGTGGAAGCCGTCGATATCACCGTTGCCACCAATATTGTACCGAAAGCCAATTTTTTCATCACAAAACCTCCTTTAAGTGTTTTATGTGTAGATAGTTAATTAAATATAACTATTGTTTAATATTGTCTTAATTATAGTTACAAATTTTATTAAAATCAATATCGCATGCAAAAAATAGTTTACACAAATATTATTTATGTTGACTTTTGTATTATTACTCGAAAAAACCGACGCCCTGTCTAAGGCGTCGGTCATATATATTTTAATACTTTATTTTAACCACACATCCCGCAGGCTTCACAGGCACTCTTTGTGACTGCACAGCCTCCAAGGGCTGTTTCTCTGAGTTCTACAGGCATTCTCTTGCCTACCAGATACATTGTGTCAAGCATCTCATCAAAAGGAATGAGCTGTGTAATACCTGCAAGTGCCATATCGGTTGCTACCAAGGCGTTGGCTACACCTGAGGCGTTACGGTTTTGACATGGGTACTCCACCAGTCCTCCTACAGGGTCACATACAAGACCCAGCATATTCATAAGGACTGTTGACGCGGCATCAAGACTCTGCCTCGGTGTACCTCCCATCAGCTCCACGGCACCTGCCGCAGCCATAGCAGAGGCAACACCCATCTCCGCCTGACAACCTCCTACCGCACCTGCAACCGTGGCGTTTCTCATTGCAAGGTAGCCTATTGCACCTGCAGCAAACAGTGCATCCGTTATCTTTTCGTCCGAAAATGAATACACATCCTGAATTGCCAACAAAAGACCCGGTACTACACCTGATGAACCTGCTGTAGGTGCGGCAACAATAAGTCCCATTGATGCATTGCACTCAAGTACCGCCATGGCATACATCATGCCCCTGCTAAGTACGGAGCTGCTGATATTTTTCTTTGCCTCTCTGTAATCACTGAGTTTTTTTGCTTCTCCGCCTATCAGACCTCCCATTGATTTCATAGGTGTGTTGATAGGCATTGTTGCGGAATCTCTCATGATTTGAAGGACTCTTTTCATCTTTTCTTTTATCTCTTCTTTTGAGCTTGTACTCTCATCGCATTCCCTCTGCTTCATCACCTCGGAAATTGACATTTTATTATTATCACAAAGCTCTAAAAGTTCTTTTGCATTGCTAAAATCCATAATATCTCCTACTGAACTATCATCACCTGTGATATATATTCGTTCTTATATAAGTCTTCTTTTACAGTCTTTGGAATAGACTCGTCAGACTCTATAATGGTATAAGCTCTGTTGCCCTTTGACTCTCTGTAAAGCTTCATAAATGCGATATTGATATTGTGTTCGCAAAGTATCTTGGTGATATACGCTATTACTCCCGGTCTGTCCTTATGTACAAGTACAATAGCACTGTATTCGCCGGAGAAGTCTATATCCACCTCTCCTATCTTTACTATCCTTACCTTTCCGCCGCCAAGTGACTCACCTCTTACCGTTACACTTCTGCCTTCTTCATCCTCCATACATACATCTACGGTATTCGGATGAATATCTGTCACCTCACTGTTCGGTGTAAACTTATATTCAATACCTCTTTCCTTCGCAATGTTGAATGAGTCACGGATTCTTACATCATCCGTTCCAAATCCCATAAGACCGCCAAGAAGTGCTCTGTCTGTTCCGTGACCCTTATATGTTTTTGCAAAAGAGCCGTACAGAATGAACTCCACTTTTTTCGGCTTACCTCCAAGCATCTTTCTTGCCAAAAAAGCTATCACACATGCCCCCGCTGTATGTGAGCTGCTGGGACCTATCATGTTCGGACCAAGCACATCAAAAACGCTAATAAACGGCATATCTATCTCCTACTACTTTTTCAATATAAACTTCTGATATATTGCCTCTACAACCACACCTATAGCATTGTCACCTGATACATTACAAGCTGTTCCGAATGAATCCTGTGTAATATAAAGCGCTACCATAAGAGCGCATATAGGTCCGTCTGTATTTCCCAAATCTTTTCCGAAAATCATATAAAGGAAAGGAAGTGCAGTCATTATAGAACCGCCCGGCGCTCCCGGAGATGCCACCATTGCAACACCTAAAGTCATGATAAACGGAACTACCGTATGGAATCCTATCGGAATCTCATTCATAAGGCATACCGCTGTAGCACATGCAACTATTGTAATCATTGATCCAGCCATATGTATATTTGCACAAAGAGGTACTACGAAGTTTCTTATCTCCTCACTTACACCGTCATTCTTTGCACACTCAAGGTTTACAGGAATTGTTGCTGCAGATGACTGTGTTCCGATAGCTGTAGTATATGCAGGAATCTGATTCTTGATAAGTACAAAAGGATTCTTCTTGCTTATTGCACCTGCCACTGCAAACTGTATTGTTATTATAATCAAATGCATTATTATAACAACAAGGAATACCTTCCAAAGGATACCTAGTATAACGAATGTTCTTCCCGACTTTGTCATATCTACAAATGTACCGCAGATAAACAGTGGAAGAAGCGGAATTATTGCCTTGTGAAGTACCTTGTCAATGATTGTTGAAAAGTCCTTAAAGCTGTTATAAAGTGTATCTCCTATTTCTTTTCCTCGCATTGCAGACATACACAGTCCAAGTATGAATGCAAGTACCACTGCCGACAATGTATCTATTACAGGCGGAAGTGCTATAGAGAAGAACGAATCAACTGAATTTCCCGCCGTAGCTTCTATCTGTGCAAGCGCATCCGAACTTATAAAGCTTGGAAAAAGTGTTGATGATACAAAATATGAACCGGAACCTGCTACAAGAGTAGATCCGTATGCAATCAGCACTGTAATAAGTAGAAGCTTTCCGGCTCCCTGTGACAAGTCCGCAATACCCATAGTAACATAAGCCAGAATCATAAGCGGAATTACGAACTTAAGGAATGAACCGAATATTCCCGACAATGTTACTACAAACCTACATACGCTCTCCGGCAAAAATTGGCCGATCAAAATACCTATAACAATAGCGATGATCAGCTTCGGCACTAAGCCGATTTCATGTTTTTTCATTTAATTTTCCCTCCTAAAAACATGTACATACTCATTTCTGTTGTTATTATTTTATCATATTTTTAAGTAAAAATTAACTTAATTATATAAAAGTTAAGGTTTAAAATCATTTAAGTATCTTCTTCATTTGTTGTGCAAAATCTAATTTATAATTAATGTTTCTTTTTGCCTGTTTAATGTATAATGTAAGTATCAATCTATATGGAGGGAAAATGAAAAGATTATTTTTATATTTGACAATAGCTGCAATGCCTCTGCTTTTTGCAGGCTGTAAAAAGGCTGATACTACAGACTTAAAAAGTATTATGACAACCGAGGCAAACGGAGCCATGTCTCCTACCACAGCATCGGCCGATGAAAGTAAAACCGCTACCGATAACAAAAAACCTACCGCTGAAGCTAAAAAGAGTATCACCGAACAGTCACAAAGTTTTTCCAAGGATAAAAGTGAGATATCCTATCCTAAGCTTACAGGAAGCAAGGACGATACTTCTCTGAACACTATGATTTCAGATAATGCCAAGCTTGGATTAAGTACATTTGCAAAAGCACCCGACTCCGATGTAAAGATCAAATACAATATAAAGAATCAGAGCGGCAAGAGAATGAGTATTGTATACACAGGAAAAAGCGGTGACAACAATATTATTTTTACAAACAATATCGACCTTGAGAGCGGAAAGAGTATCGGACTTTCAGACTTTGCGGATCCGCTTACAATCGCAAACTATATACTCTCAGATGATGTTGTACTTGAGAACGCTTCCAATGCACAAGCGGCAGGATTTGCAGAGTACAAAAAAACCTTAAGTGTTGACATATTAAAGACTTTACTTGAGGATGCGGACTTCCCGCTGATTAAGGAAAATGACATAAACGAAGGATTTCCTAAGGTATTTTCATATGAAGCCGGAGGAGACATCTTTATAGCCATACCTGTATCACATGAGCTTGGAGACTATGTTCTTGTAAAGTATTCTCCTGCAACAAAATAATTCTATGTACTTATATGTTTTTTTGAACTATAATAAGGAGAATTAAATTAAAGATTGAGGTGAAAGATGTCAAAAGTTTATATTAATAAGCATCCGTTGGTACAGCACAAGATTTCAAGACTTCGCGATAAAAGTACAGGAACCAATGAGTTCAGAGCTTTGGTCGGAGAGATTGCAATGCTTATGGGTTATGAAGCGCTAAACGATCTTCCTACAGAGGAGGTTCAGGTGGAGACTCCGCTTGAGACTTGTATGACAGAGGTAATTTCAGGCAGAAAACTGGCAGTTGTTCCTATACTAAGAGCAGGTCTCGGTATGGTAGACGGTATTTTAAATCTTGTTCCGGCTTCAAAGGTAGGACATATAGGACTTTACAGAGACGAACAAACTCACACACCTGTAGAATACTACTGCAAATTGCCGAAGCCTATCGAGGAGAGAATAATCGTTGTTACAGATCCTATGCTTGCAACCGGCGGTTCCGCTATAGATGCCATCACACAGATCAAAAAGCATGGCGGAAAGAAAATCAAGTTTATGTGTATAATCGCCGCTCCCGAGGGACTTAAAGCATTAGAGGAAGCTCATCCTGATATACAGATTTATGTCGGACATCTTGACAGAGAGCTGAATAAAGATGCTTATATCTGTCCGGGACTTGGAGATGCAGGTGACAGGATATTCGGTACAAAATAATTTAAGCCGCCTTAAGGCGGCTTTTTTAGTTTAAAAAGGCCTCAGGACAAATCCCGAAGCCTCATAATTTTTAAAATAAGATTATCTCTTTACATTGAATGCCTTGATACCCGGATATACTGCGCTCTCACCAAGTTCTTCTTCGATTCTAAGTAACTGATTGTACTTAGCAACTCTCTCAGATCTTGAAGGTGCACCCGTCTTAATTTGACATGTGTTAAGAGCTACAGCAAGGTCCGCTATAGTTGTAT
>CAUQKD010000083.1:0-9390 GCA_963518365.1 uncultured Lachnoanaerobaculum sp.
TTCAACACCTTTATATCCACTTTTCTGGAATAAGTCTGTCCTGAAACCGGATAGCATTCTTTAAATCCCATCTTGTTTGCAATCATAGGATCTATTTTATCTATCTTTTCATTATCTCTGTCAAAAAGCTCCACAAAGGAAGCCTGAGTACCTGTTGTACCCTTGCATCCTAAAAGCTTCAGATTATCAATGGTGTAGTTTATATCCTCATAGTCAAGCAAAAGCTCATTTATCCAAAGCGTGGCCCTCTTTCCTACTGTGGTAGGCTGTGCAGGCTGAAAATGAGTGAATGCCAAAGTAGGAAGGTCTTTATACTTTAGGGCAAACCTTGAAAGCTCGTTTATCACATTGACAAGTTTTTCCCTTACAAACTCTAAAGCCTCTTTCATGATTATAATATCGGTATTATCACCTACATAGCAGCTTGTAGCTCCGAGATGTATTATTCCCTTTGCCTTCGGACACTGTACTCCGTAAGCATATACATGGCTCATTACATCATGTCTTACCTGCTTTTCTCTCTCGAGTGCCACATCAAAGTTTATATCATCTTTGAATTTTTTCAGTTCTTCTATCTGTTCATCTGTTATATTAAGGCCGAGTTCTTTTTCGGTCTCCGCCAGTGCAATCCACAGTCTTCTCCAGGTTTTAAACTTCTTATCCTGTGAAAAAATGTACTGCATCCTTGCACTTGCATATCTTTCACAAAGCGGGCTTATATATCTGTCTCTCAAACCTGCCTCCTAATTTATTCCAAGTCTTCTGAATACCTCGGCATATGCGTCTTCCACTCCGCCAAGGTCTCTTCTGAATCTGTCCTTATCAAGCTTTTCATGTGTTTGCTTGTCCCAAAGCCTGCAGGTATCAGGAGAAATCTCATCAGCAAGAATTATATCTCCTTTATATCTTCCGAATTCAATTTTAAAATCTATAAGGTCTATACCAAGATTATCAAAGTAATTTATCAATGTCTCATTTACCTTGAAAGCATATGAAGCAATCTTATCTATCTCTTCCTGTGTAGCAAGATCAAGTGCAAGTGCGTAATATCCGTTGATGAAAGGATCTCCAAGTGCGTCATCCTTATATGAAAACTCAAGAGTAGGCGTCTTTAACTTAATTCCCTCTTCCATTCCAAGCTTCTTTGCAAAGCTTCCTGCAGAATAGTTTCTGACTATAACTTCAAGCGGAACTATCTTCACGGCCTTTACAGCTGTCTCTCTGTCATTCAGCTCTTTGATATAGTGAGTAGGAACTCCCTTTGTTTCCAAAATCTTAAACAAATGATTTGTCATACGATTGTTAATCGCACCTTTACCTACTATAGTTCCTTTTTTCTCACCGTTAAATGCCGTGGCATCATCCTTATAAGAAACTATCAGCACATCCGGGTCGGCAGTTTTGAACACTTTTTTTGCTTTTCCTTCATATAACTGCTCCAACTTCTCCATTGTATACCTCCATTTGCTTTCAAAATGCAACATTTCTCTGTCCGCTGTCACATAAAGCGGGCAAACACCACGACTGTATTATATACTACTCTATTGAATGTGGCAATATATTAGGGAAAATACTTGTATCCTGTCACATATTTACACATTAAAAAAGATACTTCCACTTACCCTAAGGTAAACGGAAATATCTTTAAAATGAAGTATGCTATTTTATCTTCAGGAATAATCCTGATTTGATAAGTACGGGCCTTAGTGCTGTGTACAGTATCACTATAAGTACTGTACTGACAATCGCATTTATAAGAGTGGTTCCTGCCGCCCATGTAGCCATTATCTTGGCTGCATCTGCCTGAACTCCCAATATGTATGTCTTATACAGATATCCTACGATCGGATCGAAGATAACATTAAATCCGAGTCCGCATATTGAAGATATTGCAGTCCACTTTATAATATACTTTGTGTCATGACTCTCTGTGATATGAGCAATCTTATGTGCAACAAAACCTGATATAAGTCCTATACAAAGCTTCAATATAAATGTCTTCGGAGCCGATGTAATGTATACAGGATCCAAAACATCCGCTATTGTCATTCCGAGGCTTCCGGCCACTCCGCCATATACACCGCCAAGCAATATTGCCGCTATAACACAGAATGCGTTGCCTATATGCAGTGCCGTCATATCGCCTGATATTGTAGGAATCGGAATCTTCAAATATGTAAAGCTGACATAACATAATGCCGCCATAAGTGCCGTTACCACAAGTTTAAATACCATACTGTCTTTCATTCTCTCCATGACTCTTTCCTCCATGTCTTAAACTGTCATCATTATATAAAAATAGTGGTATGATTAAAACATCCAATCCAGATAATTTCAATCATACCACTTATCAGTTTTAAATATATTTTCACTTAAATCAATAAAATTTTATTTATTATTCCAGGTTTAATTTCTTGCTTATAATGTAGTAATTAAGCACATATGATATAATAAGCACTCCTATATTTATAATTGCAATAAAAATGAGATTGATTATTATACCTGTTCCTCTACTGTAGTAGTTCGCTTTGGCCGCTTCAGTAACTATCATATTTATAACCCATTCAACAGCCGCAATTATCCTGTCTATAACTATAAATGATACAACTCCCATAAGTATTCTGTGTGAATTAAACAGCTGACCTATTGATGCAGATAAAAGCAGTACAAATGTTCCGGATACCGTTTGTATCACTGCAGATATTCCGAACATAGTTACCGCCAACACAATTCCGAAACCTGTATAAAAGTATCTGCCCTCAAATATTTGTAACAGACTCGAAATATTGTATATCGCATTATCAAATCCGTCTTTTGCCACATAATATCCTAAAAATATAATCACTGCCGATATTATGACCATTAAATCAATCAATATCTGTACCGCTATGGCAGGTATTGTCTTGCCTAAAATAAGCTCATTTGTACTTAAAGGCAATGTATGTGTTAAATATCCTGTAGACGAATACATACTTTTATAGAATCTGTAGCCTATAAATATATTCATCCCTATTGCTATAACCATCAGTATAAAGATATAAGCTAAAAATGAAATGCTCGCCACAAATATAGACCATATGCCTGTTTCCAAATTTTCACCGCCGAAAATCAAAATAGGCAGTACGCAAATCAAAAATCCTATAAAAGTAACAAAAAATAATGCTATAAAAGCGACAAGTAAAACCGGACTCATTTGCTTAAATTCGTACTTTATCATTTTGACCGTCATCATACACCTCCCTAAAGTACTCATCTACAGAGCATCCCTTTTCATTTCTTATGGCAGCCGATGTCTCATGCAGTATTATTTCTCCATCCTTTATAAAAATTACATCATCAAGTATCTTTTCAACATCTGCAATAAGATGTGTTGATATAATCACCGTAGCTGTTTTGTTGTAATTTCCCACAATTGTATTTAATATGTAATCTCTTGCCACAGGGTCAACTCCCGCTATCGGCTCATCAAGTACATACAACTTGGCTCTTCTGCTCATCACAAGTATAAGCATAAGTTTTTCTCTGTTTCCCTTTGACAATGCTTTTATCTTAAATTTATAAGGTACCTGCAAATCTTCAAGCAATTTATATGCTATGCCTATATCAAAATCAGCATAAAAACCGGCAAACATCCTCATAGTATCTTCAATACTCATATTTATATCCAAAAAGTCTTTATCCGGCAGATATGATACATATGACTTGGTTACCTTACCGGGTTCATGTCCGCATATTGTTACTATTCCGCTGCTTGGCTTTGTAAGTCCTACCATAAGCTTTATCATAGTTGTCTTTCCGCTTCCGTTCGGACCAAGCAAGCCCACTATCTTTCCGCTCTCTATGTTAAGATTGATATTTTTGAGTGCCTGTTTTGCACCGTAACTCTTATTTACACTTTTTAAATTCACCGAATCAAACATAACATTACCGTCTCCCCAATACAATCTCAGTCCAAATATCTTTTGAAGCTTTCCTCACTCATATCGGCTCTTTTTGCAGCTTCACTAACACTTATTAAGCCGTCTTTAACTAATGAAACCAGACTGCTTAACACACCTTCAGCTCTTCCTTCTTCTATACCCTTTGCTATTCCTTCTTCCATTCCCCTTGCTATTCCTTCTTCCATTCCCCTTGCTATTCCTTCTTCCATTCCCCTTGCTATTCCTTCTTCTATACTCTTTTCCATTCCTTCTCTCATGGCCGCTTTCATAGACTCTCTGTCAACTTCTTCTCGCAGCGCTTCATATACTCCTCTTAATGCCTCTGTCATCTTTTCTCCCTTCGTTTTTCTGTTAAATCTAAGTTTCATCTCCGATGTTACAGGAAATTTTAATCTGAAAAACAATAAATTTTATATTTAATCTCTGCTCTCCACCACCAGTATCTCACCGTTAAATATAGCACTCATATAGTCATCCACTATCTCATTGCTGATAAACAGGCTTGGATTTTCTATATTGTCAAGATATTTGTTTTCTACAGGATATGCAACTCCGGTAAGAGATTCTATAAATACCTTTTCTTTCACGGCAAAAAAGCTTATATACTTGCCCCACACCGAGCGCTTCTCCAAAATAAAAGGATTTGACTTTACATATATCCTGTTGCATCTGTCAACGACCGTTATATCCACTCCCAGTTTTTTGTACTTTCTGAGCAGTAAAATATTTGCAAATGTGTGGTCAAATCTTCTGCCAAGTGCTCCGAAAATTACTATTTCAGTTATATTTCTTTTGTATGCCCAGTCTATTGCAAGCTCAGTATCGGAGAAATCTTTAACCGGATTATGTCTTACTATTTCAATGCCCGAACCGGCATAGTACTCAAGTCTCTTTTCATCCGCCAATGTATCAAAATCTCCGACCATTACATTTGGCAACTTACCTATCTCTTCAAGCTTTTTAACAGCCGCATCAACACTTATAACAGTCGTATATTTATTTTTACTTATATATGACTCAAGCAGTGATAAATCAATATCACCGCCTGTAACAATTATTGCGTTCATTAAACTTTATGCCTTTCCATTGCATTTCTCAAATCAAGGATATTCTTCAAAATATCTCCTTTAAATACGGAAGAACCTGCAACAAACTCATCCACACCGGCGTATGAAAGTTCCTTTATATTGTCAACGCCGACACCGCCGTCCACCTGTATTATAAGATTCTTATTTTTTTCATCCCTAAGTTTTGACAACTCTCTTACCTTCTCAAGGCTGTAAGGAATAAACTTCTGTCCTCCAAACCCCGGATTCACACTCATTATAAGCACCATATCTACTTCACTGATGATATTTTGTAAAAATGAAACCGGTGTTGCCGGATTTATGGCAATACCGCTTCTAAGTCCGAAGGACTTTATCTGTGCGATACATCTGTCTATATGCTTACAAGCCTCGAAGTGTATTGTAATGCCGTTTGCACCGCTCTTATAAAAATCCTCTATATACCTTTCAGGATTTTCCACCATCATATGCACATCAAATAAAAAGTCTACAGACTTTCTTAGTGAGCTTATAACAGGCATACCGAATGAAATACTCGGCACAAACATTCCGTCCATTACATCAAGGTGCAAAACCTCTATATCTCCTTTTTTAAGCAGTTCAAGCTGTGACGACAAATCAAAAAAATTTGCAGCAAGCAGTGAAGGTGCAATATTCTTTTTCAATATTTTCTCCTTTCAGACAGTTCCTCATACATCTTCTTATAGCTCTGATATCTTATCTTGCTGATACTACCGGTTTCTAAAGCTTTTTTAACCGCACATTCAGGTTCATTGATATGTACACAGCCTGCAAACCTGCACTTTCCCTCATACTTATCAAACTCATGGAAATGAAATCTGAGCTCTTCTTTATCAAAGGTAGGAGACTCAACACTTGTAAATCCCGGCGTGTCAAAAACAAATGTGTTAGCATCAATCATAAAAAGCTCGGAATGTCTGGTAGTATGTCTGCCTCTTTCTATCTTCCTGCTGACGGTATTGGTGTCCATATTTGCCTTAGGTGCAAGTATATTGGTTATAGACGACTTACCGACTCCCGACGCTCCCGCAAGTACACTGACTTCACCCTTTAGAGCCTCTCTAAGCTCATCAAGTCCGCCTTCAGTCTTAGTTGATGCCATAATATTTTTAAATCCGGCATTTTCATAAATTTCAGCGTACTCTATAGCTTTAGCTTCATTCAAATCGCTCTTATTCCAACATATATCCACTCTTATCCCCGCATTTGACATATTTATCAAATACTTGTCCAGATAGTAGAATGCCGGCGACGGAGATTCCACCGCCAAAACAAGCACTACCTTATCAATATTTGCCACCGCCGGCCTTATCAGGGCATTTTTTCTTTTATGAATCTTTACAACATTTCCTTCAAGATCCTTGGTATGGGTAATCTCAAAATCCACATTGTCTCCGACAAGCGGCTTCATACCGATATTTCTGAAAATACCCTTCGCCTTACAGGAAAAAATTTGCCCTTTTCTCTCGCACTCATCAAGTATTATACAGTAATAAAAACCTGCAATGCCCTTTATTATCTTTGCAAAATAAACTTTGCCTTCATCCAAATTACTCAACTCTAAAGAACTCCACCGTATATGACTTCAATACTTCTCCGCTATCCACATTTACAATCTCAACCTGTCCCTGGTCCACACCGTTTGCACCTACAATAGTCCTGAACCTTACAGGAAGTATAGTATCACCCGTTACGGTTCTTGCATCCATAAGTGTGGAATATACATCACTGCCGTTTACAGTCTGCTTAAGTCTTATCATAACCTTTACACTGGTAAGTCCCGAGCTTGGTCCTATAACATCCTGCAACGAATAGTTTGTATCGATTGAACCTACATATCTGTAATTTGCCGCTGCACTTGCAGGTGCCACAGTTGCTTTGGTAGGCTGTGTCTGCTGCTGTTCATTTGTACTTTGACTTGACTGCTGTTCACTGCTTGCCTGAGTTGTCTCAGGTGCAACACCGTTACTTACCGCATAGTCTACGCTGCTTCCGCTGTCCACGCTTGAACCTGCCGCAGTCGACTGACCTATTATAACTCCCTTTGCTACGGTCGCACTGTGTTGTTCGGCTTTTTTACCAAGTATGAGACCGTTTGTCTCAAGCAAAGTCTTAGCCTCCGACTCGCTCATGCCTGTGATATTAGGAACCACCACCTTCGTCACCTTCTTGCCACTGCTTACGGTAAGAGTCACTCTTTCACCGTTCTTAGGTTTTGTAGGTGCATATGATATAACTGAGCCCTTCGGAACAGTATCTGAAGGTTCTTCTTTAGTATCTGTAGAGAATCCGTTTTCCTTTAACAAACTTTCCGCACTCTCCTTTGTCTTACCTACAAGGTTTAACTTGGATATATCAAATGCGTCCGAACCCAGACTTATTACCACACTCACCTTTGAATACTTTGATACCACCTCATCGGCCTTAGGCTCCTGTGATATAACATTGCCCTTTTCCACAGTATCCGAGTACTCACTTGACTTTACCTGCATCTGAAGATTGTTATCGGAAAGCTTCTTATCGGCCATCTTCTCCGACAGTCCCACTACATCAGGCATTTTTGTCTGTGTGGAATCAAGCTTACTCTGTGAAGTGTCGGAACCCTTACCTCCGAATACTCCTGTAAATCTGCCTACAAAGAACACCAAAAGTACCACAATGATTACCGCTATGACAACACCTGCAACGGACATAATCTTGTCCATCTTTTCATCTTCTTCATCATAGTCGTCATCGTCGTCTTCTTCCTCTTTGTCTCCTCTTTCGTACTCATCATCACTCATATCGTCAATCGGCTCCACCCTACTGAGCATTGCGGTATCCTCAGCCTTAATTATCTTTGTGGAACCGCTTATCTCATACGGTGTATCAGGATTCAAAAGCACATTTTCAAGGTCGTCAAGAAGCTCCGTAATATTTTGATATCTGTTGGCAGGGTCCTTCTTTGTACACTTTAATATAATTCTTTCAAGGTTAGGTGAAATCTTATTATTGTATACACTCGGAGGTGTCATAGCCTGCTCAAGATGTGCAAGTGCCACCGCTACTGTAGACTCTCCTGTAAAAGGAACTCTTCCTGTAAACATCTCATACATTGTAATACCCAAAGAGTATATATCACTTCTGGCATCGCATCTTCCGCCTCTTGCCTGCTCAGGCGAAATATAATGTACCGAACCTATTGCGTTCGCATTTACAGTCTGCTCGGATACCGCTCTTGCTATGCCGAAATCGGCAACCTTTACTTTGCTGTCATCTGTTATAAGTATATTTTGAGGCTTTATATCTCTATGTACTATATGCTGAGCATGAGCCGTCTTAAGCGCTCTTGCCACCTGTATAGCTATACTTACACCCTCCGTTATATCAAGCTTTCCCTTTATCCTTATATATTCTTTCAGGGTTATACCGTCTACAAGCTCCATTACTATAAAATGGTATCTACCCTCATCCACTACATCATAGATATTTACTATATTTTCACCCAAAAGACTTGCCGCCGCCTGTGCCTCTCTTTTAAACTTTTCAACAAAGTTTAAGTCGGTACAAAATTCATCCTTTAACACCTTTATAGCGACCATTCTTCCAAGTTTTAAGTCCTTGGCTCTGAATACATTAGACATGCCGCCTGAGCCTATCTTCTCTATGATTTCATATCTTCCTTGCAAGACAACTGATTCAAGATTCATAATATTACCTCGCATTCACATCTATAAGCAAAATTGATATATTATCACTTCCGCCTGACAGATTTGCCTCCTCTATTAGTCTTTTTGCACTTGACTCTACACCGGCTCCTGAAGATATTATATTAAAAATCTTCTTATCATCAACCATGTTTGTAAGTCCGTCCGAACATAATAACACATACTCGTTTCCCAAAAGTTCAACCTCAAAGCTGTCAATCAGTACCTTGGCTTCCGCCCCTACAGCTCTTGTTATCTTACTCTTGTTCTCCTTGTACTCGTCACTTTCCCTTGTAATTTCGCCCTTTGATACAAGCATCTCTACAAGAGAGTGATCCTTTGTTATTTGAGCTATTCCGTTCTCATCAAGTATATAACATCTGGAATCTCCGACATTGAAAACATACAATGTATTATCTATTATACTTGCCGCCACTACAGTGGTTCCCATACCTGTAAGGTTCGGATTTTTAATACCCTCCGCATACAAATTTTCATTTGCATACTCTATAGCTTCTCGGATAGCCACCACAGGCATTTTCATTGTATTTTCAATATATGTTATCATATATCCGATAAGAGACTTTGATGCATAATCTCCTGCTTTTTCTCCTCCCATGCCGTCAGCCACAATATATAAATTCGGCAGTACCCCTATCGGTACATCACTTACAT
>CAUQKD010000084.1:0-9328 GCA_963518365.1 uncultured Lachnoanaerobaculum sp.
CCCCATTGTGAGATACAATGTGCCTCATCCACAGTTATCATTGAAATTTCAATACCTTTGGCGAGCCTAACAAAACCTTCACTCATCAGTCTCTCAGGTGCCACATATATAATCTTATATTGGCCTTTCGATGCATTTTTGAAAGTATCATGCATCTCCTTCTCAGATAAAGAGCTGTTTATAAATGCAGCATCCACACCGGCTTCATTCAATGCCTTTACCTGATCTTGCATAAGAGAGATAAGCGGAGAAATGACCAATGTGATACCTGAAAGCAGCATAGCCGGAACCTGGTAGCACAGTGACTTTCCTGCTCCTGTAGGCATCACGGCAAGAATATCTCTTCCATCCAAAACAGCATTTATAACCGATTCCTGCCCCTGCCTAAATGAGTCGTAACCAAATACAGCCTTCAATGCTTCCTTTGGAGTTTTATATATTCTGCTATCTGCTATTCTCATTCCTTAATCATCCTATCCCCAGTATTTTTGCCAAACTCTTTGCCTTCTTCACTGCAGTAGACTTGGCAGTACAGTTTGCAATTTCTAAAAGCCCCTGCCATTTGGCATCTTCTTTTGAAATAAATCCTCTCTTCATTGCTTCCCTTAAATAATCGGCATAATAAGTACATATATCCAAAACTCTGTTTATCCATACAGGCGGCTTATTATTTTTTACAACAAACTCTCCGGCGTATTTGATACATTCAACAAGCATTACATAACATATACTTAAAAGCTTATTTTCTTTTTCAACTATTCTTACAAGCTTTGCCGGGCTTATCTCCTCATGTAATAAAAGTTCTCTCATGATTTCTCTTAAATTCTCTACAGATAAATCTCCTGAGTCCACCAGTTGTCTGAAAAGACTTTTTGCTCCATAAATACTCTCTCCGTCCTGTGCCAAAGTACTCACTGCAATAGTCAAAAATATCTTTGAGTATGGTGTTGAACTACCCTCAAGAGGTCCTTCTTTTTCACCTCTCCAGTTTCTATATTTACTTACTACAACCTTTTTCTTTTCAGGGTCGTAATGAAGCCATACGCTCTTTGCTTTCTCATCTATGATTTTTCCGTTGTTGTCGGCCACAGCTCCCGACATTTGAGCCTCTTTTTGAATTCCGTAAAACCATCCGTAAATATATACCTGAAACAGCCTGTCAGGTATATCAGGTAATTTCAAATCAAAGCTGAAAGTTTTTTCGCCTTTCCTTACTTCAAATACATTTATATTAAACTCAACATTATCATAGATAAGCTTTTTTGCCTCAGGTAATGCCACCCATACTTCATCAAAATCATTTGGTGTATTTTGATTCTGTACTTCTTCATACTTTCCTTCTTTTATATCCATATCAAGGGAATTTAGCTTATTCACTATTTCCTTGGCATATTCTACAGCCTTTGAAGATCCGGATTTTGTGGCGAGATTTTTTACGGCATTCATTTCCAATACATTTCTTTGGGCAAGCTTATTTTCTACCGCAAAAATAACTTCATCAAGATAATCTCTTAGAAATTTTACAATCTCAGCTGTTCCTGAGAGCATTCTAGGTGCTTTAAGCGATACCTCCACCACATCACAGGCAGCCATCCATACCAAACTCAGCATACCGTCTTTAGCCATATTTTCCATTGCTAAAGCCAGACTTGCCAAGTTTGACGGTGTACCACCTCTCCAATCCAAATATGAAATATCTGCAACTCCCGGTAAGAGAAGCCCCCTTTCCCATGCTTCATTAGTCGCAGTAATAACATCTGCAGCATTCTCATCACTTAAGTTACTCCTCGTTGCAATCCAGTTCATCATTGCACCTTTTGTAAGAGGTTTTCTCCTTTTTGCTATCTGCCTTAAATTTATACCCTGACTATGATAGACTTCAGTATCTCTTCGTATTGCAGTAAGTGAATAATCTCCCCAGGTCGGAAATATAGAATACATATCTTCATAACACCATGAAAGTCTAAAAGGAAATGCCTTTAAGCTTTTCGGCACATCAACGTCCTCTCTCCAATATGCGCTTTTTCCGAGTATAAATTTAGGTTCAACATATGGGTCATCCAAGTAATCTTTTATGATTTCCTCAGCAAAGATATCTTCTCCCTTTTCATCCTTTAAAAAATCTCCCAAAGGAAGTAAAATTTTTAATTTTAAGCCATCTGTTTTTTCCAAAAACCTTTTTTTATCTTCTTTTGTAATACGTTCAATATCCAGCCTGGTAATTGCAAACTGTAAATCCGGTTCAGCGACATATAAAAAATTCTCATTCTTATACCTTATAAGTCTATCTGTCAAATCAGATAAAGATATGCTAAGGTCCTCATAGCTTGGTGTACTTAATATACATGGCCATTTATCTATTGACTCAAATAATACTACTCTTCTTGTATAAACTAATCCGCTATACCTGATTTTTAAGACTTCCTTCTCACCGTTCCATTCATTCGTCTTACTGTCCGGACATACATTATTCTCAATATTTTTTGCCCATCTTCCAAGTGCCCACATACCGCTTGAATCATTTATTGTAATTCCTGACAGACTTATTTTTGCTTCATCAGGATTTTTATGTGCAATATTATTTGCCATTGCAATAAATCTCTCGAAAGCCACATCATCAATATATTCTTTTCTGTCGGAAATCTCTGCCAACAGATCTGTCAGATTTTCCGGCGAAACTTCTCCTATTTCAAACCTTGGCACCTCCCAAAGTTTAGGTGTTTCTCTCCAAAGCCCTTGCAATTCTTCTTTTATATCTTCATCTTCTATCTCCAGTCCCCAAGCCTTTTCAATACTTCCCGCAAGCTTTGCTATACTTTTATCCTCATCCTGCTTATAAAGTAGAAGCCATTCTTCATACTCTTTTACCGACTTAGGCCTTTCCCTTTTTAAAACAGTGTTTAAAATCATTTTTTTTATTTTTTTCACCTTTGCAGAACTGCAGGAAATCAGTATAGGATATAGCCAGTCGTCTGTAGCACTCTCTATAAGTACAGGAGCAAATCTCTCCATCAAAGCCGTTTCTCCGAGTCCAAGCAGTGGAATAATTGTTTCTACTCTTGATTTTATCTCTTCATCTGCAATTCCGATTTGTTCCAATACATTTACATATTCTTTTCTGTCTCCCGGCCTTTGTGCAATGCTAAGTCCGTAAAACACCTGCTCCATAGCAGTATCTTTTGTAATGAGATTATTTTGTACACCCCATATAAGTATCTTTGAAAAAGGTCCGGTTGCAGGCACATTCAAGGCAACGCCTACTTCTATATGCTCATTAAATCTTCTTAAAATTTCACTCTTTTCAATTACAAACTTCTCATCAAAATTGTAGTCTTTTCTTTTTGATGTCAAAAGAATTGCCGCTACAGCTGCCCAGTCCTTCATATACTCCACAGACTCGGGAATTTCAAGATTCATTTCATGCACAAGTTTTAATGCCAACATTCCAAGCACTGACAGTGAATGCTCCCATATTCTCCTGTTTGAAGTGCAGGCGGCTTGTATAAAGTTCATTGCAAAAGTCTCACCTCTATCCTCAATAGCCTTTAGGGCAACTTCACTGCTTCTTCTAAGAATCTTTGCAGCTCGCTTAGCATCCACTCCCACTCTTATAGCAAAGATTGCAAGCTTTTCAAGATTTACATCCACCACAGAAACAAATCCATATGTATTATCTGATAATTGTTTTATCTCTGTCCAGTCTCCGGATTTTAATCCTTCCCTTGCCTCTTTTTGCTCTTCTTTGTTTCCTATTCCGAGATTTAAAATATCGTCAAAATCTGTCTCTTCATAGCCGAGAGAACGATATATTTCTGCCGCTTTTTCTAATTTGCTTGCCATACTATACTCCTTTTTTCAGTTTTACCGCCAAAATATGCTTGCATGGTCCTCTACTGTTTTGATGTTTCAGATACCATGTACAGGTGCATTTTGCATTTTCCAAATTTTCATCTGTAGGATAAATAACTCTATACTTAGTTTCTCCCGATCTTACATGCCATATATTATCTTCAATATACTCGGTATCTTCCAGCAGTTTTTTTGCTCTTACAAGCCTGGGATTATCCTTTAAAACTCTATCAGGATCATCAGGCAATTCCCTATGGAAAAATGCTCTCTCTCTGACATCAAACCCGAGCTTCCCTGAAACGGCAAGCAGCTCCATTGCATCATTCGTATCATTTTTTACTATTCCGATTGATTTTGATATTTTATCAATATCAAGTCTTGATTCAAAGTTTAATATATTATCAATTTTATCCGCACATTCAAGTATTTTAGGAGTTGAAAGCGAATCAAGTAATGCTCCCTCGCCTGAATACCCTTCATAGCTCTTTGCCGTCAAACTAAGCGTAATATTTGCGCCTGTCATACATACTTCAATCATCATCTGCCCCGGCTCATCATTCTCAGGTGCGTAAAAAAAGATCGAGTTTACATTGCTCATCACTTTTTTAAGTGCACTAAGTCTGTGAATACCGCTGATATATACACTGTTTTTTTCTTCTCTTGATTTTAACATCACGCCTGTCTTTGTAGGTGTAAGCCATCCTGATTTTTCCTTCCCTGTAACAGGAGGTAACATTGCAATAAATGACTTTGCCTGCATTCCCTCTACATGGAACTTGTATTTCATATTTTGGTGCAGCATAGCACAATTTCCAAGTGCTCTTATCCATCTGTCAGGCATCTTTACAGGCCTTTGAGTAACTATGTCTGTAAGCAAACTTCCATTATCAAGATTTTTACTGTGCAAGGTCTTAAGTCCTTCATCTCCTATCCTAAACTTCAACCTGTCTCCCTGTCTTATATTAAGAAGAGACTTTCGTAAATTGTTGCCTATATCCACATTTGTAGTACCATAAAGTATGTCACCGTCCAAAGCACTTTGGAATACATCCATTCTTGCATAAACACCGTTGCAAGCCGAGAAGCATTCTGCCCTCAGTCTGTCACCCTGGGCGGAAAGGATAGGGTCTCTTTGGTCCACCGGTACGTATTTAAAGTATCTTGTACTGACAATATCTGCCAGCACAAGCAGTCCTCCTGAAATAATTGTCGGATTAATGATTTCTCCATTGAAAAATAAAGGATCATTCTCTATACCGTTTGGGGTAAGTGCAGGTGCTATAGATAAGCTCAAGTTTCCGTCAAAAAGGGTTGATGCTGTTTTAAATTCTCTCATTATATCCCCCTGAAATTTGTATACTAAAAGGGCAGTCCTATGTAGGATCGCCCTTTTATTTTAGCATATAATATAGTTTTTTAGTACAGCTTAGCTCCTGCCGGTATATGATTATCTACCATGACAAGGTGAAGCTCTTCGCCCTCACCCTCTTTAAGCTCATTTACAGCACTTAAGAGCATACCGCATGATTCGATTCCCATCATTGCTCTTGGCGGAAGGTTTGTTATGGCTATAAGCGTCTTTCCGACAAGCTCCTCAGGCTCATAGAACTCATGTATACCTGAAAGAATTGTTCTGTCCTTGCCTGTTCCGTCATCAAGAGTGAACTGTAAAAGCTTCTTGCTCTTTGGAACTGCAACACAGTTCTTTACCTTTACCGCTCTGAAGTCTGATTTTGAGAATGTCTCAAAGTCTACACTCTCTTCAAATAACGGCTCAATCTTTACATTTGAGAAATCTATCTTCTCATTCGGTGTAAAGAAGCCTGTATTTGAATCCGCAGACTCTTCATTTCCTGCATTAGCCGGCTTGTCAATACTCTTCATTGTAGGAAAAACTGCTAACTACTATGTCGATATAATGCATTATTGTGCACTGTAAAAAAACAATATATCAGCTTATTTTCCGTTACCATGCATTATCATGTACTATTCATTTGAGAATATGTGGTACATATATGGTACTAATCAAGTTTTTGTGGTACTTGGGAGTCTCTCAAAGAACTCTTCCTAAATAACATCCTGATTATTTAACTGTTCAAATATATCTTTCTTTTTATTTTCTGATACTTCTGCATATATACCCAATGTTGTCTGGATATCCTTATGTCCCATCACTGACTGAATCACTTTGGCATTGGTTCCATTTTCACAAAGCCTTGTGCAAAAGGTATGTCTTGTGATGTGACAACTAAAATTTGGAATTATGACCGGCTCTCTGCCTTCTCTTTTTGCATCCACTATCTCCTTTGAGTTATGATCTGATACTATGCGTTTAATAACTTTATTAACACTGGCAGGATTTTGTAGCCCTCCAAATCTGTTACAGAAAATGAAATTTTTCATCCCTCCAAGTTCTACCAAACAATGATAACCATACTCTCTCTGATTTTGCTTTTCCAGTTCAAGTGCATCCTTAACTTTCTTTAGCATCGGAATCTTTCTTATTCCCGCCTCTGTCTTTGGAAGGGCAAGCTCGTATTCACACCTATAGTTCTTGTCAGATCTGGGATAATATGTCACATCATGATCAATTGTAATTATCCCTTTTTCAAAGTCAACATCATCCCAACGCAGACCTATAATCTCGCTTATTCGGCAACCGGTGCCAAACATCACAATAAACAGCGGCTTCCAACTAAGATTTTTCTTGAGTTCAAGACTTTCAAGAAAGGCTCGTTCTTCCTCAATCGTTAGTGCATGTCTTATACCTATGTTACCATCCCACTTTTTCTTGACTTCAGTCATAGCCCCATCTACCGGATTGTTACGGATAACATTATCCCTAACTGCCAGCTGAAAAGTTGGTCGCAATACTGTATTAACAGAATCCACTGTACCAATTGATAACCCCTTACCAAGTAAGGCATTGTAAAACAGCAACACATCAGAATATTTGACCTCTGAAAGCTTCTTCTTACCGAATCCATCTTTTACATATCGATCATAGATATACAAATAATTGGTCTTTGTTGAGCTACGAAGTTCTGTCTTAGTGGCAATATAACGATGAAATGCATAATTTACATCCGCATTGCCCTGAACATAAATATCAAGTCCGTCAAGTTGATCTCGTTGGAGTTGCTTCTCCTTATCCCGAAGTTCCTCTAAGTTCTTAGCATAAACGCATCTCCTTTTTCCTAGAGAATCTGTGTACGAATATCTGTAAAGCTTCTTATCTTTCTTGTAGTCCTCACCCTTATGTAATACCTTTCCCTTAGTATCTTTGCGTATTCTTGACATAACCCATCTCCTTTCCATTCAGGAAAGAGATTTTGCAAAATTACTGTTGCATAGTTTCAAACAATTGTCTGACACCTTTGCGTATAGCTTCTGTTATGGTCTGGTTGTTTTGGGCTGCACATTTTTTCAACTGCTCATACTCTTCATCAGTAAAGCGGATTGATATCTTGCTTGACTTCGGGTTTTCAGCCTTTGGTCTTCCCATCTTAGCCAAATAAGCCCACCTCCTCTCAACCTACATCCAGTATACTTTTTGTCCTTCAATATGTCAAGTATTTTACCCTACAAATCCCTCAACTGAATATCATGAATTATTAAACCTTATATACTTCTCAACCTTATCAAGTTCAACAAGTGCTATCTTATCCACATGTATAACAGCATCAGCACTGTTTGCAAGCTCCGTAAATTTCCTTTCACTCATGCTATACAATTCTGCACCCTCCTTATAACGAACATATTTTTTTGTTGAATATCTCTGTGTACGGAGAAGAACCATCGAAAAAACATCACTTGGCACATAAAATATCATATTATTGAAAATACATTTGACAAGATTATCATCATCTTTCTCTTTTTTCATAGCCATCGCTCCTACCAAAATATTGTTGCCTTGATAATCAATACATAAAATCACCTCCTTCTTAACTTTCCATATTTTATTAATAAAATATGTATTCATTAACTGATAAATCTTTTTATAAAAATTACTTTGCAGTGATCCCGGGTAAGATCACATTGGAATTCCACCAGCTTCTTCAGCCCCTATCTATTGGGAAGTAACTTTAACTAAGGAACGCATCATCGCCATAGGAACCCCAATCCCATTTTCAGCAACATATACGACGCTCCGCAACTTATATCAGTATTCGCTTTTCTTACTAATTTACATCAAGTTGCATCTTGGCGTACTTACTGTTTGGCTTAACGCTCCGATTGTTCTGCAAAGTAAAACTATATTCAATTTTCAAAGTACTATATATTAACAAGGTAGCTACCCTTACACTGGACTTATTTATCAGTCCGAAAAGCCTATAAAAGACAACATTTCTACTAAACACATAGCTCTTATAGACTTTATGAGAACGACAAATATAAAGGATGTAAGAATGCCGAAAAGCCCTGTTCACTTCTTAAACTTTAAATTTTGTCTGTATTAGCTGCACAAGCATAATCATAACTTCCTGCTTACAGTCCTTGCGACATTCTTCAGGCAGCCATGGTGCCAGATGATAAATAACTTTTTCAATCTTTCCACTGAAGTTTTCTAATATTTTTCCTATGTCTGCCATATTGCCTTTAGTGGCAGATACAATAAGTTCATAGTCAATTCTGTTTATTTCTGCCATTCTTATATTTCCTAACCTTTCTTAATCCCTGATACTTGTAGTCTTTCGCCCTTTTGGGAGTAATTCCAAGAATCTCACCTATCTCTTCATAGTCATAGTCAAAGCCTACTCTAAGTATCAACACCTGTTTTTCTCGTTGTGTAAGTCTGTCAAACAATACTTTTAGAAGATCGCTTTTAATAAGAACCTGTAAATTCATAATTTCATACTTATCTTCAAAATCATGCCTATCTTCAACCGGTATATAATTTATATACTCTCCTTTATACAATGCCTCCAGCGATATACCGCTGTTCCTCAGTTCCTCTGCTGACACTTTTCTGGTAACATTCCTCGCACAGTTCCAAATAGACTGTTCCATGAAGCCTATAAACTCCGCTTCCACACGCTCTTTATTATCTGTAAATTTTTTCAAAGCTTCCACCTTTCTGTGCGGAGCCTTCTAACATTCTTACATTTATAAACTGTGTTTTGATATATCAAAAAATCACGGATAAAATAAAAAATATTATTTTTTTATTAATTTACTTCCTAAAATTTAAAATTCATGCTGACTAACAATCTTTTTCACATCATGTCTTTATTGTATATGCGATACCTGAAATATCCCAACTCCCCATTAAGCTCTTCATCCTACAAAACAGTTTTATACCAACCAAAAAGAGTTTACAAAAACATTGTCTTATCTTTTCTTATTGCCATCAAAATAATCTCCAAACTATGTGGTTATATCTTACACGGTTGTATAATTAATGTTGGGGTTGGGTATTACAAATCTCAACATTTTTTATTATAATAAAAAAACCTCCAAGTCCCCGGTTCAACACAAA
>CAUQKD010000085.1:0-9277 GCA_963518365.1 uncultured Lachnoanaerobaculum sp.
GCAACGGACTGAGCGATTTTGTATTTATGGAGCAGGATAAGGCAAGAGTATTTGTGAATTCACCGAATGCGATTGACAACAACTCTCAGGATAAAAACGACTATTCAAGCGCAAAGTTTCAGTCTGAGGCGACAGCACTTATAGATTTTATCGGAAATGAGAGTGTGATACTTTCAGGTATCAGAGAACTTATATCCATACTCCCTGCATACAATGAAGACGATATGTCATATATTGAGTGCAATGATGATTTAAACAGAGTTACACCTGAGCTTGAAACAAGTATAAAAGACCCTGCTGTTGCGGCAAAGATAATTTCAGACAGTTTCTATCTGCTTGAAGTAAAGAAAAATTTTGCAAAAGATATGTTCACAGGATTTATCAGACTCAACGGAAATACTTTAGGTGTCGTGGCAAACAGAAGAGCTTTGTTTGATGAAAAAGGTGAGACTTTACAGGAATTTGACAATGTATTGTCACATCAGGGAGCGGATAAGGCTTCAGAATTTATAAACTTTTGCGACGCCTTCAATATACCTCTTTTGACATTGGTGGATGTGAAGGGATACAGAGCCACAAAGTGTACTGAAAAGAGAATACCTAAGGCCGGAGCAAGGCTTACATATGCATATGCC
Organism: uncultured Lachnoanaerobaculum sp.; assembly: GCA_963518365.1. Classification (GTDB taxonomy): domain Bacteria; phylum Bacillota; class Clostridia; order Lachnospirales; family Lachnospiraceae; genus Lachnoanaerobaculum. Next base: position 636 of record CAUQKD010000085.1, read on the forward strand.
AATGCTACAGTTCCTAAGGTAAGTCTTATAGTAGGCGATGCAATAGGCAGCGCTTCACTTTCAATGAACTCAAAATCAATCGGTGCGGATATGGTATTTGCATGGGAAAGTGCAAAGATGGGCATGATGAATGCAAGTGAAGCTGTAAAGATTATGTATTCAAAAGAGATTGATGCAAGTGACGATGCGGTTGCAACCATTGAGGAAAAGACTAAGGAGTATGAGAATCTGCAAAACTCTGTGGTATATGCAGCAAGAAGAGGATATGTAGACGATATTATCACTGTAGCAGATACAAGAAAGAGAATTTTAGCCGCATTTGAGATGCTTTTCACAAAGAAGGAAGAAAATCCATATAAGAAGCACGGATCATTTTAGAGGTGAGTCATGAAGAGAATGAAAAGATTTTTATATTTATGTCTGTTTGTGATTGCAATGCTTACACTTGGTGCCTGCGGAAAGAAAAGTAACAGTGATACACAAATTCCCGATCAGCTTAATGAACAGCTTAAGCAACAAGGTGAGGGGCTTTTAACTCAGCTCTATCAGATGGATGAGAAACAGCTTGCTCAGGTAATAGACAGTGCACAAAAAGGCGAGCAGGCCGCATTCATAGAGGGACTTAAAAGCTTTGAAGCAAGTAAAGAGACGGTAGGAGCCTTAAAGGAAATTGATGATACCAAGGTTACACTTTCTGACGGTAACTATGTCGTTAAGATAAAGTATACCGGAGACAAGAGAAAGTCGGAGATGACACTTGGATTTGATTCAAAGACCAATAATGTATCCGTATTTTCAATTACACCTAAGTACAGTGTGGTTGAAAATATGGAAAAGGCCGCATTAAACACCGTACTTGGAATGGGAACGGTATTTGTTATACTGATTTTCATATCATTCCTGATAAGCTTGTTTAAGCATATCAATACATTTGAAAATAAGTTGAAGTCAAAAGCGACAAAAGAGCCTGTAAAAGAAGTAGTCGATGTAAAAACTGAAAGTGAGAATCTTTGTGACGATTTGGAATTGGTAGCGGTTATTACGGCGGCTATAGCCGAGTTTAGCGGAAACGATGCGTCAAGCTTAATTGTTCGCTCAATAAAGAGAGTTAAGAGATAGTGGAGGTTAAAATGAAAAATTATACTATTACGGTAAACGGTAAATCATATGAAGTATCTGTAGAAGAAAGAGGGGGAGCAAGTGCTCCTGTTACACCTGTAGCATCCGCACCGGTTGCACCTGTAGCAAAGGCGGCACCTGCATCAAGCGGCAGTGAAGGCAGAGTAAAGGTGGTTGCACCTATGAGCGGTAAAATCCTCGGAGTAAAGGTAAGTGTAGGACAAGCGGTTAAAAAAGGTGAAGTGGTAGCCGTTTTGGAGGCTATGAAGATGGAAAATGATATAGTTGCACTTGAGGACGGCACTATTGCAAGTATAAATGTAAATGTTGGAGACAGCGTTGAGACTAATCAAACTCTTGTAACAATCAACTAGTAACCGGAGGAGAAAAATGGATTATATATTAAATACATTATCCAATTTGATTGCTCAGACTGCATTCATGAATCTTACCTTCGGCAATCTTATAATGATTTTTGTTGCCTTTATATTTCTTTATTTGGCAATCAAAAAGGGGTTTGAGCCGCTTTTGTTGGTTCCGATTGCCTTCGGTATGTTACTTGTAAATATCTATCCGGATATAATGATAAAGCCTGAGAATTCTACAAATGGAGTGGGAGGCCTGCTTCATTACTTCTATGTTTTGGACGAGTGGAGTATATTGCCTTCATTGATATTCATGGGTGTAGGAGCGCAGACGGATTTCGGTCCGCTGATTGCAAATCCCAAGTCGTTCTTACTTGGTGCGGCGGCACAGTTCGGAATCTATGCGGCTTACTTTATAGCAATACTTATGGGATTTAATGATAAGGCCGCAGCAGCCATATCCATCATAGGCGGTGCAGACGGACCTACTTCAATATTCCTTGCAGGTAAGCTCGGACAGACAGAGTACCTGGGACCTATTGCGGTGGCTGCATATTCATATATGGCGCTTGTACCTATCATTCAGCCGCCTATTATGAAGTTCTTTACCACAGATGAGGAGAAGAGAATCAAGATGGAGCAGCTTCGTCCCGTATCACAGCTTGAGAAGATACTTTTCCCTATAATAGTTACGGTAGTGGTATGTCTTATACTTCCTACTACGGCTCCGCTTGTAGGTATGCTTATGCTCGGTAATCTTTTCAAAGAGAGCGGTGTTGTAAAGCAGCTTACAGAGACAGCTGCAAATGCAATGATGTATATTGTGGTTATCTTACTTGGAACCAGTGTAGGTGCTACAACAAGTGCCGAGGCGTTCCTTAAGGTTACAACTTTAAAGATTGTGGCGCTCGGACTTATAGCATTTGCCTTCGGTACCTGGGCGGGAGTTGTCTTCGGTAAGCTGATGTGCAAGCTTACGGGAGGTAAGGTAAATCCGCTTATAGGTTCGGCAGGTGTTTCTGCAGTGCCTATGGCGGCAAGAGTTTCACAAAAGGTAGGTGCGGAGTATGACCCTACAAACTTCCTTTTGATGCATGCTATGGGACCTAATGTGGCAGGTGTTATCGGTACGGCTGTAGCGGCGGGAACCTTTATGGCAATATTTGGAATAGTATAAGGAGGGATTATGGCAGAAATTAAGAAAAAGCCTGTTCAGATAGTTGAGACCGTGCTTCGTGACGCACATCAGTCTTTGGTAGCTACCAGAATGACTACGGAACAGATGCTTCCTATAATAGATAAGATGGATAAAGTCGGCTACAGAGCTGTAGAATGCTGGGGTGGAGCTACATTTGACGCTTCACTGAGATTCTTACATGAAGATCCTTGGGAGAGACTTCGTAAGTTTAAAGACGGATTTAAAAATACCAAGCTTCAGATGCTCTTTAGAGGACAGAATATCTTAGGATACAATCACTATGCAGATGATGTTGTGGAATACTTTGTTCAAAAGTCGGTTGCAAACGGTATTGATATTATCCGTATATTTGATGCGCTCAATGATATCAGAAACTTAAAGACGGCTGTAAATGCCGCAAACAAGGAAAAGAATGCGGAAGTTCAGATAGCTCTTTGCTATACTTTGGGTGATGCATATACACTTGATTATTGGAAGGATATTGCAAAGAGAATAGAGGATATGGGTGCGGACTCACTCTGTGTAAAGGATATGGCAGGTCTTTTGACACCTTATGCGGCGCAGGAACTTATAGGAAGCCTTAAGGAATCCACCAAGCTGCCTATAGAACTTCACACTCACTATACGGCAGGTCTTGCATCAATGTCACTTTTAAAAGCTGTAGAGTCGGGATGCGATATTATTGATACTGCAATTTCACCTTTTGCACTTGGTACTTCACAGCCTGCTACAGAGGTTATGGTTGAGACATTTAAGGGAACACCTTATGATACAGGTCTTGATATAAATCTTTTATCTGAGATTGCAGACTATTTCAGACCGATAAGAGAAGAGTTTTTAAAGAGCGGACTTTTAAACCCTAAGGTACTCGGTGTGAATATCAATACATTAAAGTATCAGGTTCCGGGAGGTATGCTTTCAAACCTTATCAACCAGCTTAAAGAGGCAGGTAAGGAAGATAAGTACAGAGAGGTTTTGGAAGAGATTCCAAGAGTAAGAAAAGACTTCGGTGAGCCGCCTCTGGTTACACCTTCATCACAGATAGTGGGTACACAGGCTGTTATGAATGTACTTTCAGGCGAGAGGTATAAGATAGTTCCGAAGGAATCAAAGAAGATAATGCTTGGAGAGTTCGGACAGACTATCAAGCCGTTTAATAAAGAAGTACAAAAGAAGATAATAGGCGATGAGAAGCCTATTACCTGCAGACCGGCAGACCTTATTCCGCCACAGCTTCCTGAATTTGAGAAAAAGGTTGCAAAGTGGAAAGAGCAGGATGAGGATGTGCTTACATATGCACTTTTCCCTAAGGTTGCTGAAGAGTTCTTTGAGTACAGAGCGGCACAAAAGACAAAGGTGGATATGACTAAGGCAGACAAGGATGCAGGGGCATATCCGGTATAAAATATAAAAAATCCCTTACATACTGTAAGGGATTTTTGAGTGAGTATATTTATAAAATGAAAGAATTAAAGAAACACATATTAAAATATTTTACAAGCGCAAGAGTTATTTTGTTCGGATTTATTATTATGATATTTCTTGGCGCTGCAGTTTTGAGTTTACCGATTTCATCAAGAACCGGAGAATGGACTCCGTTTATTGATACTTTATTTACGGCAACAAGTGCAAGTTGTGTTACAGGTCTTGTTGTGTATGATACGGCAACACATTGGTCAGTTATAGGAAAAATTATAATAATTGCTATGATTCAATGTGGAGGCTTGGGTGTTGTAACTATGTTGACAATATTTAGCAGGGTTACAGGTAAAAAAATTGGGCTTAGAGACAGAGCTACTTTACAAAGCGCATTGTCAACACCTCAAATAGGTGGAATTGTAAGACTGACAAGCTTTATATTTAAAGGCACAATAATCATAGAGATGATAGGTGCTTTGGTTATGTTCCCTGTTTTTTTGAAAGATTTCGGAGTTATGAAGGGCATATATTATTCAATATTTCATTCCATATCGGCATTTTGTAATGCAGGATTTGATCTTATGGGTGACGTGAGTGAATTTTCATCTGTTACAATGTATCAGTCTGATATAGCAATAAATGTTTCGATAATTATGCTTATTTTGGTAGGAGGTCTGGGATTTTTGGTATGGCAGGATATAGCTGAGCATAAATTTAGGGTGTCCGGATATTCCACTCAAACCAAAGTTGTTTTGACTATGAGTCTTATTCTAATATTATTCCCAAGTGTCATATTCTTCTTTACGGAATTTAAAGGACTCGACTTTAAAACAAGACTTTTATCCAGTGTTTTTCAAGCGGTTACTCCGAGAACGGCAGGTTTTAATACGGCAGATTATTCAAAATTCAGCGACAACGGAATTGCCATAACTATAATTTTGATGTTGATAGGAGGAGGTTCCGGTTCTACGGCAGGCGGTATAAAGATGAGTACTGTTTTTATTTTGTTTGCAACATTATTCTCAGTATTTAAGCAAGATAAAGAAGTTGCCATATATAATAGGAGAATAGAACCTGATATAATAAAGAATGCAATCAGTGTCTTTGTATTGGACATAGTTCTTTTTATTGTGGGAGCAATGATTATAAGCGGAATAGAAGGATTTTCATTAAAGGAGACTATGTTTGAGAGTGCATCTGCAGTAGCAACAGTTGGACTTACATTGGGAATAACTCCACATCTGGGTGTTATATCAAAGATTTTATTGATAATTATGATGTATATAGGAAGAGTTGGAGGAATAACACTGATATTTGCTGCTGTTTCACCTAAGAAAAACGGAAATGCAAGATATCCGAAGGATCAGATAGCGGTAGGATAAAGAGAAAAAGTCATATCAAATACAGAAAGGCGGTGTAGTGGTTTAAATTAAGAAATCACTGATGACAGGTAATATGAAAAGTTTTTTAGTAATAGGAGTGGGCAGATTCGGTCGACATGTTTGTAAGAAGTTGTTTGAATTGGGATATGATGTAATGGCAGTAGACAGAAATGAAGAATGTATAGAGCGAGTATTGCCATATACCGTCAATTCCATAATAGGAGACAGTACAAATGGAGATTTTATAAAGTCAATAGGTGTAGGAAATTTCGACACTTGCTTTGTGGCAATAGGTGATGATTTTCAAACTTCACTTGAAACAACATCACTGCTTAGTGAATGTGGAGCAAAGTATGTAGTATCCAGAGCATCCAGAGATACGCAAGCAAAATTTCTTTTAAGAAACGGTGCCGATGAGGTTGTTTATCCTGAAAGACAACTTGCTGAATGGAGTGCTATAAGATACAGCTCAAATAATATTTCAAATTATATTGAATTGCCGGGAGATAACTCTATATTTGAATTTAAAGTGCCTAAGGACTGGATAGGTAAGAGTATATTGGAGTTGGAAATAAGAAAAAAATATAATTTGAATATAATGGCAATAAAACTGGATGGTAATTGGAATATGAGAATTAATCCGGGTATCATATTTGAGGATGAACAAAGTATATTAGTGTACGGAGAAAATAAGGATCTTGAAAATTTTTTTGAGGTTGAGTCACGTAATTTAAATAACGGAGGTAAAGATTGTGGATGATGTAATATGTATAAGAGAGGCAAGTATATATGATACAGAGAAGTTGCTTGAGATATATGCATATTATGTAGAGAAAACAGCAATTTCTTTTGAAACAAAGGTTCCGTGTTATGAAGAGTTTAAGGGCAGAGTAGAAAAAACATTGCAAAATTATCCGTATTTTGTAGCCGTAGAAGACGGAGAGATACTCGGATATGCGTATCTCAGTCCTTTTGTAGGAAGAAGCGCCTATGATCTTAGTGCGGAGACAACCATATATTTAAAACACGGTAACAGTAATAAGGGCATAGGTAAGGCACTTTACTCCAAAATAGAAGAGGTTGCAAAGAAGCAGAATATAGCCAATCTTTATTCATGTATCGGATATACGGATAAGGAGGATGAATATTTGACCAATAACAGTGCAAATTTTCATGAACATATGGGATATAAACTTATAGGGAAGTTCAGTAACTGCGGGCATAAGTTCGGCAGGTGGTATCATATGGTGTGGATGGAGAAGATAATAGGAGAGCATAAAGAGATTAAAGAGTTTTTTAAATATTCGGATATAAAAAGTTTTTAAAAAATCGCCTCCTGTACAATATAAGGCGCGCCGTTATATTTTGTACTGTGGCGTCTTGTCAATATATCATGAAGCAAACATACGTCCATAATCAAATCTTTCGGAACCACCGCATATCCGAGACGCAGACATGTAAAACCGAAAGAGCGAAGCTCAATAGCACAGGTTCTTGCACCGCTACATTCATAGATGGAATGCAAAACGTCGTCTTCTCTTATATATGCTTCGTATACGGCGTCATATATGATCACAGACAACTTGTGAATATAAAATTTCATCTTCAACAGTTGGATAGTAGAAAAGTGGCTAAAACCCTGTATTTACAAGGCTTTAGCCATTTTTTCTAGTATTTATTATCCAACCCAAGGTTCATTGCAGCATTTAATGCATTTAGAAATTGGGAATTATTAAATGAATAGCAGTAGTTTGTGAATTATCGAAACCCGATGTAATATACATATTGGCATACTTCGGAGGGTCGGTGGCAGTCTTTAAAAGTTCTGAATATTTTCCTATATTAATCATATTTTTAGTAGCGGTCTTTTTTCCATTACGTATTCCTCTTTGAATAAAATAAGTGGGATCCTGTGATTTTTTGTCATACAAAAGTTTTATACTTCATCACATCATATAATAAAACAAATAAGAAATACAACAATAAAATAAAGAAAATTTGACATCACAAATCCTTTATTTATAAGGCTTTGGAGGGTTTTTATGTATGACTAAGTGTTGAAGACCCGGTTAAATAAATTTTAATAAAAGATTATATAATATATTGACAATTAACTGTTATTGTGATTAAATACACTTAGAAACAATATTTCTTTAAATAAAATATTTTTTGAAACAATATTTTATTTTGGAATGGTAGGAGATTTTATGAGAGAAGAAGATTATCAGGTTTCTTTTGAAATAATTGCTACTGCAGGTGACAGCAAGGGATATTCAATGGATGCGATATGTGATGCAAGAGAGGGCAAGTTTGATTCGGCAAATGAAAAAATCAACGAAGCGAACAAAAGACTTCTAAAAGCACATGAGCTTCAGACCGATATGATTGCACAGGAAGCAGGCGGAGAACCGGTTCCTGTAAACATTATTCTGATACATTCACAGGATCACTTGACTATGGCAAATGTGGCTGAAGAGCTGGCAGAGGAAATGGTTTCACTTTATAAAACGATATATGATATGAAGGCTGAGATCGAGGAGTTGAAGAAAAAGATAAAATAACTATATTCTATAACTTGGAGGTGGTACGTGGACATAGTATTGCGAATAAAAGAGGAATATAGGAAACTTACCAAGTCTGAAAAGAAAGTGGCTGATTATTTTATAGAGAATTATAAGGATGCTATAAATGAGAGTACACAGTCTATAGCGGTTGCTACAGATACTTCTCCGGCAACTGTAATCAGATTTGTAAAAACATTGAAGTTTGACGGACTTCAACAGCTTAAGCTTGCGATTGCGGCGGATATGGACTCACAAAAGCCCGATATTACGGATGAGATAATACATCAAAAGGACGGACTAAGTGAGATAGTTGAAAAGAATAAGAGAAATCTGATAAACAGTATTGAAAGGCTGTACGCACTTATGGATTTGGAACTGATAGAAAAGAGTGTGGACGCCATAGACTCCGCCAAAAAGGTTTATCTTTTCGGAGTCGGTGCAAGTGGTATAGTTTGTTATGATATCAATTATAAGCTTTCAAGAATCGGTAAGGATGTAGTCTTTAACAACGACATACATTTGCAATTGGTGAACTTAAACTTCATAACAAAGGAAGATGCCTGTGTCTGTGTAAGCTACAGCGGCAATACAAAGG
>CAUQKD010000086.1:0-9270 GCA_963518365.1 uncultured Lachnoanaerobaculum sp.
GTCATGGATTAAGTTTGAAGATTTATAATACAGTTTTTAATGTAAATATTGTGCCGTGAATAATTCGGGATTATTTATTGTATAAACATTAAGTTGATGATAAGATATATCTGTAAAGGGCTTTACAGCCTTTATTATGCATATTTATATCAGTTAGTTGTGATTTTAAGGAGTAAAAGAAATGCCTAGACGTATTTGCCAAGGAGATGTATTTAAATATATTAACGATGAACTTCATATTACACAATCAGTTCTGTGTGGTGTTATTGATAAAGTTAGACTTGGAAATATGGTGGAATCCAGAATAAGTGAGATTAAACGTGGTAAAAGAAAGGGCTACAGAGGGCTTGAAAACAAGGAAGAGGTATTCTTTAAAGATTGCTTTGCAGATAAAGATGAAGAACTTGGACTTCAAAAAGTAATGGGTTTTGTGAAAAGAGAAGAACTGGTGTTTCCGGGTTCAGATGGTTTGAAAGGTGATAATTACATGTCATATTCGTTGCGTATGCTAAAATACGGATTAGAAAATTGTGAATTACCTTCAAGTGATAAAAACATTATAGAAAATGAAGAAGTTATTATTTATTCTAATAATAAAGACAGTGAGATAGCAGATAATATTTTTGAGGATGTTCATTCAGTTGCACATACATATGAAGTACTCAATAAATGTGGAACGTTATCAAAATATATTAAAGATATCAGAGAAAACTGGATATATATTTTTCTATACTTTATATGCTTGCTTTCTATTCCTATAGTAATGAATATATATAAATATTCGACAATTGATCTGTTTCTATGGATGACGAGCTTACCTACATCCATTTTTTTTGCTCTGATTATAATTCTTGCGATTTCAAGATTACTATTTGGGCTTGTGGACACTACTATAGCTGTCTTTATTTATAAAAAAAACAATAAAGACTATAAAAAATTAAGCTATAAAGATATATATTTGATAGCAAAATATGGTGATACTGAAAGAGTTATAAAAGATGGAGGAAGGTATGACCTTGGAATAAATCATATATGCTACTCTATTTTTTGTAATATAACAGGGGCTTTTTGTTCATTAACAATATATGGATTTTTAAAGACAATGAAAGGTTTTGCAAGTTTTGTGAGAACACATAATTTTACATTAATGTCTGATATAGGATTGACTTTTATTATGATAGTTGTGTTTGCACATAGTTTTTTGCTGTTTACAAGAGAACCTGTAAAGGAATTTAAGGATATGGAAGAAAATCCTGATACTATGAAAGGAAACAGGCTTAATGTAATCTTTAACAATTTACATATGATAGTAAATATGTATTTTTCAGCCATAGGAATTACACTGGCATTTATATACAGTTTCTCTATATATCCTGAAAAAAGTAATATGCCGGCACTATTTTGTTTTGTACTTATAAGTTTGTATTTATATTTTTGGTTTTCTTCAACCTCTCCCTATGCCATGATTTTTAATGCCCAATGTGCCGGTTCTTTTTTATTTCTTGCTCCTTTTATAGCTACTGTAACTTCTTTATATACTGTAATGTGCTTTAACTTTTCAAAATATTATGTATTAAGTGTGGCAGTGAATGCAGTAGGTATACTTATATGGCTTTTTTGTCTGTTGTATAAAGGAGAGATAAATATAAGTGCAGTTATGAGAACCAATAAAGTTTATTTTTCACTGTATGCCGCATTGACAGTTTTATTTTATTTACTATGGGTTTGTATGTGAAGTTTAATTACGTTTGGTTTTATAGAGAGTAATATTTGAACTTGTATTATAATTATTGAAAAATTTAAAATGCCCTATAAACGAGGAAGGATGGTTTATAGGGTATTTTTTGTATTACATTTTTTAAAGTGTAAGTCTTGTAAATAAAGGGGTTACAGGTTTTACACTAAAATTACACATGTGAAATGTAAGAAAGTGGTATGGACCAATTAAGAAAAAATAAATAAAATCAGGTAAATGTGTTCTTTATATTATGTTGTGAGGAGGTTTAAGAGTTTACATTTACTGGCAGTTATAAATGACTGTTTATATATGCATGAACATGGAGAAGTTTGTAAGTGGGACATTGAATTAAGGAGGCTAAAAAATGAGTAATAATGATACTCTACAGATTATGGCAATTTTAATAGGAATTGTCATATTGGTGGCAGCTGTTTACTACGGCACAAGTAAGCACAAAGAGTTGGTGGAGAAAGGCGTTATAAGGGAACGTCCTGAAAATTTTGTACGTGAGGTGGAGATTTTTACAACCTCTTCAGATTTCAAAAAACTATGGAATGAATTAAATGGAATGACATACAACACGCAGGTTTCCTATGTACTTTCACAGAACTCCAACATAATAAAGTATAAGGAAGACGGTTGGGAAGGTGTACTGAAGGAAGAAAGTAAAAATGGAGAAAAATATTGTTACTGTTTTAATTTTACCCATTGGGGAACTCGCAATGGTATGAATTTGAGCGGCGTAGATATGAATACATTTCTAACATCCCTGGAAAAGGCGTTTTTACGTTTGGATCCTGAGGTTTTACTAGAAAAGAAGCTGCTTAAAGTGAAAACAAGTTATAAATTATTTTAAAGATATTATTGCAGTTACAATAGTTTCGAATAATATCGGAAAGGATTGATATGGAAAGTGTTTTGGGTATTGTAATTTTATTAGTTATAGGATTTGTATGTTATGTGATTATGCATAGCCTTCATAATGGCGCAAATGCTTTAACAGATAAAATTATTGAAAAAGTGGCGGAAAAAAAGGATCCTAACAGATATGATCAAAGTGAACCGGAAAAACTGGCGGATAAATTTAAGGATTCAAATGGACAGTAGCAGGTATATAGGAATTGGTTAAATTTTGTAATTTATATATTTTATTTTTTGGAGGCGTATATGTTAAAAAAAATTGTTGCGGTTTTATTTGGAGGATTAATCAGTTTATCAATATGTTTTCCAAGCTTTGCCGGATGGAAGTCAGATGGTAACGGTTGGTGGTTTGACAACGGTAATGGAACTTGGCCTGCCAGCTGCTGGCTGTGGATTGATGGAAATCAGGACGGTCAGGCGGAGTGCTATTATTTTCAGCAAAACGGTTATATTCTGACAAATGCAAAAAGTCCTGACGGTTATATGGTAGATGGCAACGGTGCTTGGGTTGTAGATGGAGTTGTTCAAAGAAGATCCACTATGGGAAGTAGCACCAATACTGTAAAACAGGACAGCAATAAGGGAGATACTTCATCACAATCGAAGAAAAATAATGAAGATAAAGTTGCGTTATACGATCTTGAACCTGTACAAATGGACACATATTACTGTGATAAGAGTTCCAGTGAAAAAACAGTTCAGGGAAAATTGTTAAGCAATGTGTTTGAAATACATGACAAAGGTTATGTGGAGTATTATACAGGTGGGAAATATACTACTTTAACTATGACTATTGCACCTGAAGCAGATTATGAAGAGAATAGGAGTGGAATAGTACAAATAACAGGAGATGACAATGAAGTGCTAAATGAAAGTAAAGAGGTAAGCTATAAAACCACTCCATTTGAGCTTACAACAGATATTTCAGGTCAGGAATATGTACGTATAAAAGTTGTTGGGGATATATATTTTAGCAAAATACTTATTGATAATGCGGAGTTCCATAATTAAGCAGGCCAAGTGAAAATATAGCTTTTATATCAATAGGTAGGCGTCAATACAAGTAAACATAGTTTAAAAAGTCACAGAACCGGAAATGAATATTCTTATTCTGTGATTTTTTATTTTTGCAACTATAAGGAATTATATCTGACCAAATATTTTATTCCATTTATTTTTAAATATCTCAAAATCTTATAATTTCTTTATTTTTATATGTTAAGCTTTTAACTATAAACAAAGTTTGATATATAAGGAGAAAGTTATGAATGACTTTATTTTAGAAACGAAAGATTTATCAAAGAAATTTGGTAATCAGACAGCTGTTGATAATATTTCACTGAAAATAAAATATAACAGTATCTACGGATTACTTGGACAAAATGGTGCAGGTAAGACAACAACATTAAAAATGATTGTGGAGTTGCTTAAGCCTACAAGTGGCGAAATTATTTTTGAAGGTAAGACTTTAAAACATGAACATCTTAAAAAAATGGGGTCACTTATTGAAAGCCCAGCATTATATGGGAATCTTACCGCTATGGAAAATCTCTTGGTGCATACAAAGTTGATGGGCATAAAAAAGGAAAGAATTTATGAAGTTTTAGAGTTGGTTGATTTGGCTAATACAGGTAAAAAGCCTGCTTCACATTTTTCTATGGGCATGAAACAAAGACTTGGTATTGCGATAGCCCTCTTGGGTAGTCCGAAACTGTTGATTTTAGATGAACCTACCAACGGACTTGATCCGGTAGGAATTCAAAAATTGCGTGATTTTATCACATCACTTCCGCAAAAAAATATGACAGTGATTTTATCAAGCCATATTTTATCTGAAATGGAACAGGTTGTTGATGATATAGGCATCATTGACAAAGGAAAACTTTTATTCCAGGGTAAGCCAAGTAAAAATATGAGCTTGGAAAAGTTTTATTTGGATGTCATAAAAGGAGAAAAAGAGTGATAAATGCTATAAGTTCTGAACTTCTTAAGTATAAAAGAACATTTACAAGAAAAATAATTTTAAGTTTCCCTTTATTCTTTGCAATACAGGCGATGGCAGGTGTCAAATTGATGCCGAAAGATGTTGTCAGAAATTGGGATTTGGTAACTTCTATGGTTTTTAATATATGGACGGTAGTATTTTTGCCTTTTGGTATGGCATTATTCGCTTTTTTGGTTGACTCTCAAGAGAGAAAGTCGGGGAACTACCGTTCTTTACGTACACATCAGACTTCACCTATAAATATATGGGTAGGAAAGATAATAGTTATGGCATTTTATACACTGCTTTTATGTACTGTATTATCCTTTTCGATACTTATATCGGGAATTATTACAGCAAAAGGTCAAATTCCATATGTGCAGATTTTTGGAGCATCTTTTGTTTCATGGTTGGTATCTCTTGCATTGATACCTATTCAGCTGTTTATGGCAACATATAAAGGCTTATTTTTAAGCATGGCAGTGGGATTTGCAGGGTTTATTGCAGGTATTGTATCAGCAGCAGGTTCATACTGGATTTTTATTCCCTGGGCTTGGGGAATTAGACTTATGTGTGCAACTATAGGTGTACATCCGAACGGAACTTTATTGGAACAGGGTTCAAATTTAAGAGATCCGTCCGTAATCCCTATAGGTATTGAAATTTCATTGTCAGTTTTTATAATAATCACAATAATTACTGCATTTTGGTTTAAAAGGAAGGAAGTAAGATGATTAAATTAATATTATCTGAATGGCTCAAGACAAAAAGGACTGCACTTAGATGGATTATTTTTTTGTTACCATTTTTGATGTCGGGTTGTATAATCGGATATATTGTTTTGCATGGAAGAGGCGATCACTTTGAAGCGGATAATTTTAAAACTTTTTTTGAAGTATGGGCTATATTCATTATTCCTATAGTTATAAGTATTTTTACAGGTCAGATTGTATATGAGGAAGAACTTGCAGGAAGTTTTAACGGGTTTTTAAGTGAAAGATTTAAAAGATACAGGCTGTATCTTGGCAAATTTTTTATAGTAAGTATTCTTTCTGCAATTACACTTATTTTAGGCACATTGATATTTTGTACAGGAATTGCAATATTCTTTCCGGGTACAGTCCATACAGAGATATTTTTTATAGCCGGTGTGATTCTTCTTTTACTGGGTGTGCTTCCTCTTATTGCAATACATCTGTGGATAAGTTTTTTATACGGTATCGGTTCGTCTATCGGTATGGGTATTATAGGTCTTTTGATGGCTGCAATGATTGGTGGAAGTGAACTTGGAAACAATATATGGCAATTTATACCATGGGCATTGCCTATAAGACTTGTGAAAGCTGTCGGACCTTATTTGGAATTTTCGGCCGACATGGTTAAGCCGCCACAGTTAATTTCTTCGGGATGGGCAACAACACAAATTTTAAGCGGTATGATATCTGTTATAATTTATTTGATTATCATGCTGATTTGCAGTATAGTTTGGTTTGGCAGATGGGAAGGAAGAAAACATTATGAGTAGATATAAGATACAGGCTTAGGGAAGGTGTGATTTGAGTAAAATACTTATTATAGATGATGAAAAAGATCTTGTTATGTTGCTTGCTGATGAATTAAAATCCAAGGGACATGAAGTATTATCAGCTTATGATGGTGAAATGGGAATCAAACTATCAAGAAATCAACCGGATCTGATAATACTTGATATTATGATGCCAAAAGCGGACGGATTTGAGGTATGCAATGCAATAAGGGATGATGTACTTTGCCCTATTATATTTTTAAGTGCCATGCAGTCTGAAGCAGATAAAATCAAAGGACTGAATATCGGCGGAGATGACTATATTGTCAAACCTTTCGGACTGAAAGAATTGATGGCTAAGATAGAAGCTAATTTGAGAAGAGAAAAAAGGTCGCAGTATATAAATACAGAACATAAAAGAAATACATTATATTTTGGAAATCTTAGTATAAATATAAAAGAGTGTACTGTTAAAATAGATAGTAATGATTTGTGCTTGACCAGACTTGAGTACAATATTGTGGAATTTTTGGCATTACATACAGGGCAGATTTTTTCAAGGGAACAGATCTATGAAAAAATATGGGGATATGATTCTGATGGAGATTCCAGCACTGTAGTGGAACATATAAAAAAGATTCGTGCCAAATTTATAGAGGGAGGATCTGACACGGAGTATATTTCTACAGTATGGGGAATAGGCTACAAGTGGAACAGGATTTGAGAAAGTTGAGATATGATGTGAAGGAACATTCGCTTGTAAAGAGTTTTAGAAGAACTTTTTTAATGATTTTAATTTCCGGCATTCTTGCAACACTGCTCACATATATAGTTGCAATATTGTTATATTTCGGGATTCAAGATATCGGTAAATATCCTGAAAATTTCTATGAAAAACAAATTCCAAAAATTGAAGCATATATTCGTGAAAAAAATATGGATTTGCTTTATGTAAAAGGAGAAAGCGGATTAAATAATATTATAAAAGGGAATGGAATAACATACCAGGTTTTAAGCAGTGACTGTGAGGTATTGTACGGAACATATAAAGACAGAGTAATTGCAGGAACGGGTGAACTTATTGATAAGCTTAATACAACATTTGTGTTAGAAGGAAAGTTTGCTTATGTTGTTCCGATTGAAAATAACACAAATATAGAAGGTGCTGTAATACTTTTGTATAAGCTTGGAAATCCATATAAAAATATCAGAATAATAATAGCAGTTATTGCCATGCTTTCACCATTTTTGTACTTTATCATTTTCACAAGACTGTTTTCAACATTATTGGTAAAGAAGATAAATCTTCCTCTACAGCTGTTGATAGAAGCTTCACAAAAGATAAAGGAAAAAGATTTGGATTTTGAGGTCAATTATCAGTCTGACAATGAGCTTGGAAAACTATGTACTGCTTTTATAGAAATGAAAGATGAACTTAAAAAGTCGCTTTTTGCTCAATGGAAAGCGGAACAGGAACGTATAGAGATGATTGAAGCACTGGCTCATGATTTGAAAACTCCATTGTCAATAATAATGTCATATTCAGAGGCTTTGATAGATGCCAACTCGATAGATGGTGAAAGGTTGAAAATATATCTTAATGTTATAAATGAGAATGCAAAAAAAAGCTCCAATCTTGTTATGCAGATGCAGTACACTTCGGATTTGGAAAATGCAGATATAAATTTAGTGTTAAGAAATGTGAATTTGACTGAGTTTTTGGAGAGAAAGATAAGTCAATATAGATTACAGGCAAAGCAAAAAGAAATTGATATTGTTTTAAACATAAATAATGACCTGGGGTGTTTGATATTGGACACTGACAGACTTGAGCGTATTTTAGACAATATATTTTCAAATAGTTTACAATACACTCCATATAAAGGCAGTATAAATTTTTTTATAAAAAAAGAAAATAATAAAATAGTGTATGAGATCTGTGATACAGGAAGCGGCTTCAGCCAAAAAGATATGGAGAAAGCATTTGACAGGTTTTATAGAGGTGATAAAGCCAGAAGCAGTGAAGGTGGCCATTCGGGACTGGGACTTTATATTGTAAAAAAATTGGTCGAACAACTTCATGGTTCTGTCATTATAAAAAACACAGTGTTTAAAGGTGCCGATATAATATTTTGGCATCCGGTTTATAGAGAATATAAGTAACTGTCTACAGCAAACGACAAAGTAAAGAACTGAGTCGTTTGTTGTAATAAGGGTTATAAATTATACTTCAAATTTTCTTCACTTGGAGGATATCCGAATTTTGCTTTATATTTTTGCTGAATTAAAAGATATCAGAATAACCACATTCATTTGCCACATCCAGAATCTTTATATTACCCGGGCGAAGCAATCTTTGTGTCTTCTTAAGTCTATAATCAGCCGGGGACTGTTTTATAGTGTGCCCATATACTTTTTTAAATACAGTGTTTATATAGGACGGATTTTTACCAAGCTTTTTTGCAATTTCTGTTACAGTATAATTACAGTCATAGAAATTACATTCTATACCGTCAAGAATTTGTTTACCGATGTCTTTAATTACTTCATGCTTAACCCTTTTACTGATTATCAATTCTTTTACATCTTTTCCTGAAATGATTTTTCCCTGATGTCCTTTTTGTGCACATACAGAATTCTTACTCTTAGTTCGTGAATTATATTTGTTAGGTGCTTTTAATTTATCCGGTCCGTCAGATGAAGGGAACTTTGAAGAGTTACTACTGTCATTACCAAGAATTCTCTTAATTTGTTCATTATCCTTACGTAGGATCTTATTTTCTTTCTGAAGTGTTCCACATGTTAAATGTGGCTGTTCCAGTTCTTGTTTTTGTGCTTTAACTGTGGCTCTCAATTTTTAATGTGTAGCCACGTCGTCAAAATGACAGTGGATAATCAATCATTAGAAAAATTTTAATAATGTGATGATATATGATCCTTAAACCTAGATTATTCACGACAAAGCCGTAAAAGTGGCTGAAGGTATATAATTACTATATTTTAACTGAATATTGCTATTCACTTATCAAGTGAATAAAAAAAGAGCATCCATTTGTGGTAAAATTAAGGTGCTTTAAACTTAACAAAATTACACAAAGGAGC
>CAUQKD010000087.1:0-9246 GCA_963518365.1 uncultured Lachnoanaerobaculum sp.
ATTTACAACACGGTTTTTAATGTAAATATTATGCCATGAATAATTCAGGCTTAATTATACCTCACCCTTTCTTCTGCCACTAAAGGTAGAGTTTTTTCTGTATTATTAGTATACGTAAAAATATTATGATTCTCTTCAAAGCTGTTATTATCAGTCCAAAGCTCACACTGTGTCATAACAGTCTGAACGGCATCATCCATTCCTTCAGGCGGATATTTATGTTTTTTCAAAAGCTTTTTTATGAGCATACGCATTTTAGCTCTTGCCGACTCACGTTTCTGCCAATCAATAGTCTTATTCTTACGTAGAGTATCAGCAAGTTCTTTTGTGATTGCAATCAACTCTTCATTTTCATAAAAGTCTTTGATTGCTTGTGGCTTTGTTAATGCGTCATAGAAGGCAAGCTCATCAGCAGTAAGCCCAAGTTTATCACCTTCTTTTTGATCCGCCGCAATTTGTTTTGCCAACTTTAACATTTCTTCTATAACTTCTTCATTGGTAAGCATACCGTTAAGATATGCATTGATAGCACGTTGCATAATCTCACTGAACTTTTCGGATTTTACAATATTTGTTCTACGATAAACCGAAACTTGCTCTGCAATCAATTTTTTCAATAGTTCGACTGCAAGGTTCTTCTCCTTCATATTTGCGACTTCCTGAAGGAATTTAGGATCAAACAAAGAAAACTCCTCTTTGATGTCGGAAAATAAATTTATTACTCCATCACTTTTAATACTCTGTTTTAAAAGTTCATTTATTCTTGCATTCATTTCCGGTAAGGAAATCTTTTTACCAACGCCGGTATTGGTAAGCCTAAGAACAAGAACTCGAACAGCCTCAAAGAACGCCGCTTCAAATCTATTATCTTCATCAACTAACGATGAACAAAGAGAAAGGGCTTGATGAAGCATAAGGGCTTCTTTTACGAAAGAATCTTTATCATCAACTTTTTCTCTACCCATGATAAAATTCACAGCACCACTGATAGTTTTCGCTCTTTCAAGGTCTGTACCATTAATAAACTTTGTGTAGTCATATCCATGAAACTTATCACGGCAAACTGACAATTTCTCCAAGAACTTCGGATATGCAACCTTTGCAACATCTGTATCGCCATAGTTCTTTTTATCACGAGAAGTATAGTCATTCATGGCTTGCTTCAGAGCAGTAGCAATTCCAACATAGTCAACAACAAGCCCACCTTCTTTATCACGAAATACACGGTTTACACGAGCAATTGCTTGCATAAGATTATGACCCGACATAGGTTTATATACATACATAGTGGCAAGAGAAGGAACATCAAACCCCGTCAACCACATATCAACAACAATAGCAATCTTCATAGCACTGTTGTTATCTTTGAACTTCTTTGCAAGCTCATTCTTATGATGTTTATTACCGATAATCTGTCGCCATTCTTCCGGATCGTTATTGCCCGAAGTCATAACAACTTCCACTTTTTCAGTCCAAGTCGGTCGCAGTTCCAATATTTTCTTATAAATTTTCATGGCAATAGGGCGAGAATATGCAACAATCATCGCCTTACCGGTAAGCAGATACTCTCTATTATTTTCATAGTGGTCAAGAATATCACAAACAAGCGAATTTATGGTATTATCATTCCCCAGCACTGCTTCCATCTGACCAAGCTCTCTTTTGCTCTTTTCAATAACCTCATCATCTGCATTAAGAGCCATTAAATCATACTCTGCATCAATCATCTTCAATGTTGCTTGATCAAGGTTTAATTTAATTACACGACTCTCATAATAAACCGGGCGTGTTGCTCCATCTTCAACAGCCTGTGTCATATCGTAAATATCAATATAATCGCCAAATACCTCACGAGTGCTTCTGTCTTTTGAAGAAATAGGTGTTCCTGTAAATCCGATATATGTAGCGTTTGGAAGTGTATTACGAATAATTCTTGCTGTACCGATAACCCGCTTTGCTACTTCATCACCATCTTCATTCTTTGTAATCTTAATCTTTTCAGCAAGTCCATACTGTCCCCTATGAGCTTCATCAGCCATAACTATAATATTGTGGCGTTCAGACAGAGGTTCGTTAGACTCCTCAAATTTCTGCATAGTAGTAAAAATTATGCCGTTTGCCTGTCTGCCGGCAAGCAGAGTTTTTAGATTTTCTCTACTTTCTGCTTGTAACGGTTCTTGCCTTAAAAAGTCTTTGCACTTTGCAAACTGACTATAAAGCTGGTCGTCAAGGTCATTTCTATCGGTGAGTACAACAATAGTCGGACTATCTAATACCTCCTGCAACAAATGAGCATAGAAAACCATAGAAAGCGATTTGCCACTTCCTTGTGTATGCCAAAACACACCACCTTTACCGTCAGTAACAGTAGCGTGTTTTGTTGACTCAATCGCTTTTCTTACAGCAAAATACTGATGGTATCCGGCAAGAATTTTATAAGTATTAATTCCCTCATTTGAAAAACAAATAAAGTTCTTAATAATATCAAGCAGTTGTGTCTTTTGAAATATTCCCTCAAAGAAAGTGTCAAACTGAGCATACTGAGTATTCTCATAATTACCGTCTTTTGTTTTCCACTCCATGAAGCGGTCTTCACCGGAAGTAATTGTCCCGGCTTTTGATGTCAACTGATCGCTCATAACACAAATTGCATTATAAATAAACATAGAAGGAATTTCCTGCATATAGTTACGAAGTTGCCTATACGCTTCGGATGCGTCTGTTTCTTCACGGGAGGGAGATTTCAGTTCAACCAATACGATCGGCAAGCCGTTTAAAAAAAGAATTACATCCGGACGTTTTTTACTATTCTCAATAAAAGTCCACTGATTAGCAAGTACAAAAGAGTTATTATCGGGATTTTTATAGTCAACAAGATAAACGATAGAGGAATGTTCCTCACCGCCAAGGAAATATCTTACCGGAATACCGTTTTGCAAGTAGTCCATAAAAACAGAGTTCTTCTGCACAAGTTCTCCGTTTTCAAAGTTTTTAAGTTTGAATATAGCATCCTGAATAGCATCATCCGGCAAACCTCTATTCAAACGATACAGAGAGTCGAGCAGAACTTCCTCATATAATGGGTTATAAAAATCCCTTTCAATATCGGGACCGTATGCGTATTCATATTCTAAGTTATTTTGAAATAATTCAATTATTGAGTTTTCGTAGTCGGATTCGGTAAACATAGTTCCTCCATTATTTATTGAACTTTTTTGAGTTTGATACTATATTTATAATAGCTAAAAGGTTCTCCTCTTTAATCACCATTCTACTTTTTATTTTACCTTTATCTTTGTTCTCTAGTATATAATAAGTTGTATTATTGTGTTTTCTAATAGCAAAAGAACCATGCGCTATTGCACATCTAATAGCATAGAAAAATGAATCAATATTACTCTTTTTATTATTGATGTGAATTGCTACTTCTTCAAATTCAACTTTTTCAAATTGCCCTTTGTTTTTTATTTGTGTTTCAATATCTTTAATCGTAGTATTAATCCAATTTGATGATAAAAAATATATTTCTTTTTTTAATAAAGGTGTCAATCTCCTTTTATTCCATCCTAATTGCTTAAATGTTTTACCTCGAACACTTACATTATCTACTGGTGTATTAAACAAATAGAAATTTACTATTTCATTTAACTCCTTGCTCCATTTAAGTTTATTACTAAAAGTCCACCTTACCACAATAATCCTCCTTTAATATACTATTACAAAAAACAATAATTGAGCAAGTCGCAGACTTGCGATGCTTATTGACCGTAGGGCAATAAGATAGTTTGGACTCTGAACAGCAGGTAAACAATAATTTACCGACTCATCCGTGCAACGCACGGATAGCTGTGAAGCAGCGTAGTCAGACACCGAAGACGGACGATTGCTTGCATACGGGTGGCAAGGTGTCTGACAGAGGAGGTAATGAGGAAACTGCGGAGCAGTTTTCGAGTCTATTAGCAGCTTAAAAGTCGACGTTGGAGACATCAAGTTCGCCGGATATTAGTTTAGGTAAAAGAGTGTCTCTTAATGAAGAGAGTTTCTTATTCTCTATTCGATTTGAGATAATCAAATCATAAATTGGCTTAAGTAAAGCTCCAATTCGTTGGTAATCTGCTTCATTAGGTATGAGAACCTTTGCTTTTTCGAGTTCATCACGCTTAATGTGTCCCATTGTTGTAGCTTTGTCAGCAGCAACGGCTATAAATCGGTCAAGATGGTATTTTGTCCAAGCATAATAGAACCACTTGTTGTACTTGTTTGATGTTACTTTAAACAAATGTTGATTTAAGCCGCAAATACCTCCACACCAAAAATCAACTAACAAACTGCCTGACCAAGAGAAAATAACATCACCATCTTGAATAATGTACTCGCTTTTAATATTTGGAGAACACAGTTCGCTGTTATCATCGCAACAGGTTTGACGAAGCTCTTTGATTTTAAGAACTGGAATGCCTGTTTCATTAGCAGTTGGACGATATTTTTGCATAGCAAGACCGTTTAGATAGTCTGCAATATCTATCAAACTAGCTTGATTCCAACCATCAGGCAATGTTTCAAGAGTTAAAAACTCATTTGAAAAGATAGCCTTAGCTTGCTGCTCTAAATTATTGTTTATTCTCTCGTTTTCTTCAATTTTATTATCAATAGAGTTAAGCACAGAAGCTATCCTCTCTTGTATTTTCTTATCTTTCGGAACAGAAACAACAATATTCTTCATCGTACTTCCTGATACTTCTTTGAATGTTGTTCCACTTCCCAAACCTTCTATTTTATCCTTATTATATTTGAGCAAATAATACAAGAAAATCGGGTCAGTGTTTTCATTAGGAATAACGCTCTTAAATCCTTGATTAGTACATACATCATTTGCAGCGATAGCCACATATCCTATTGGTGCTCTTGAAGAAAATAACACCGTATTCTTTGGTAGCAACTGTGTAGAACAGCTATTCAACCCTATTTCAGTAATATTTCTTTCACCACTCTGAATATAGCGACCACTAAATGTAGATAAATCTTTAGGTGTTATCCAAGCAATAGTTCCGTTTTTATAATTATCAGGTTTCTTTGTCGAAGGAGTTGCACCCCCAACAACCGTTCCAATGTCAGATATTTTGCACTCAACCCATTCAGCCATAACCTAATCCTCTCTATCCAATATATTTTCGATGTGCAATTTTCACATTGCTCTGCTTTACCATTGCATACTGCAAGGTTGTATCTATTTTTCTATGCCCTAAAAGCTGTTGCAGTTGCTCAATGGGCATTCCTTTATCTATCGCCATAGTTGCAAGGGTACGCCTGAATTTATGCGGATGTACCTTTTGCAACCCTAATTTCTTTCCATATTCCCTTAATCTTACTTCAACTCCACCTATTTTCAGCCTTTTATGTGGCTCTTTCAATGATACAAACAGAGCAGGGTTATCATCTATTCTACTGTTAAGGTAATTCTGTAAGTGAATCTTTGTTCTTGCATCAAAATAAACAACCCTCTCTTTACTTCCTTTGCCGAACACAATACATTCTCTCTCGTTGAAATCAATATCATTTCTGTTAAGCAACACCATTTCACCCACACGCATACCGGTTGATGCAAGCATATCTATTATTGCTAAATCTCTTAGTTCTGTGCAATTATCACGCATAAGTTCTAAAGCTTCATCGGAATAGGTCTCCTTTATGTTTGTGCCGGTTTTAACTTTATGTATACGTCGTACCGGACTTTTCAGTATGTAGTCCTCATCCTCCAGCCAAGAAAAGAAACTTGAAAGAATACGGCGAATATTATCTATCGTAACTTTACTTGATTTTTTCTTTTCCTGATACTCTGTCAGGTATCCTCTAATGTCGTCTGTAACTATATGTTTGACATCTTTTTGCAATTCATAAAGCATAGCTTCAATCGTAGCCTTGTAGTATTTAAGAGACTTTTCGGAACAACCCTCTATACGTTTTGCCGATAGGAATAGTTCCACAAAGTCCTGCTCCAAGTATTTCTCTTGTTTTTGCTTTTCTGTTAGCTCATAGTTTGCAAGGACATATTGCAAAACCTCCTGCAACTTTTCGTTTTGTGCGTTGTTCAAATATGGCAACATGCCTTGAACAATGTCATTTATTAAGTTTTGTTTCATCGTCATTTCTCCTTTTCTATTGAGAACTGACAAGCAACGGCTGTTCTTTAAATTGACTTCTGCCGCTGATAGAAGTTTTTAGTTATAAATCACTTGTCTTAAATGTAAAATAGTCTTCGTAATAATAGCTGTGATCAATACCTTTCATATAAATCTCACGGTCATTGATTTTTTCTGTCAGTGCCTGCTTTAATATGTATTTGATTTCAATAGTTTTAACAGGACTGCGTTCCATAGCAGAAAGGTAATCCTCCTTATCTACACGACTCCAATCAATAACTTGACCTAACTCTTTTTTCAAAATCAAATCAAGCCAAATTCTTGTACTTCTGCCATTTCCCTCACGAAAAGGGTGTGCAACATTCATTTCTACATATTTTTCTATAATTTCATCATATGTTGACTGTGGCATTTTTTCGATATTTTCAAGAGATGCTCTCAAATACATAAGCGGAGCAAAACGGAAATTACCTTTTGCAATATTAACAGTTCTTATTTGTCCGGCGAAATCATAAATCTGATCAAATAAATATTTGTGTATTTCAGCAAGAGATTTAAAAGTTCCGTGTTCAAGATTATTTAAATATCCGCTTTCAAAGAGTTCTATTGCTCTTTTTTTACTTATTTTTTCTTCAACCTTAGCTAATTCTACCGAATCAGTAATGCCAAGTTTATTCTCTAATGTCATATCAATTTCCCTTTCTATATTTTTATGATAGTTATTATAAACCATACTTGAGCAAGTCGAAGACTTGTGATGTTTATTTACCGTAGGGCAATAAGATAGTTTGGACTCTAAACAGCAGGTAAACAATAATTTACTTCAGCAAGTAATCACATTATATGATGAGCTTGTCAAAAGCCATGATTGGCCAGTTGTTACAATTCTTGATATTGCTGAGAAAGTAGCAATGGGACCATTTGGATCTAATATCAAAGTATCAACGTTTGTTCCTAAAGGTGTCCCTATCATAAGTGGGAATCATCTTCGTGGTTATTTTCTGGAAGAACCAGAATTTAACTACATAACGGAAGAACATGCTGAACACCTTAAAAATTCGATTGTTTATACTCATGACATTGTATTTACTCATGCGGGCAATATTGGCCAGGTTGCGATAATTCCTGACGGTTGCAAATATAAGCGTTATGTTTTATCACAACGTCAATTCTATTTGCGTTGCAATGAAGCAAAGGTAGTTCCTGAATTTGTACTCTTGTTTTTCCACAGTGCTTCTGGTCAGCACGAGTTACTTTCTTATGCCAATCAGACTGGAGTGCCTTCCATTGCTCAACCAGCAACTAACTTAAAGAAAATTCTCTTCAAATGCCCTCCCATTGAGATGCAGTTGGAATGGAAAGTCCAAGTGAGCCCTATGATTGAACGTTATTTAAACAATCGTTATGAGAATGAAAGTCTTTACTCCTTGCGTGACTATCTGCTTCCCAAACTTATGTCAGGCGAGATAGATGTGTCTAATATCGACATCTAAGACACATATAAATTATTGTTTATAATTTTATTTAACTTTATTTTTTCATCTATCGGATTAAGACAAGAAAGCACTATTTCTTGTTCTTCTATTGACGGAATATCAAATTCAAGCCTGTTAAGGGTTTCTGTTCTCAAGCTTGGAATCGTTGTTCCCTCATTATAGTTGTTTAAGTCGATAAGAGACATAACATAATATAGATATTTATGATGTACAATGTCCGTATTGATTATAGTATAAAAAAGTGTATCAACTGTCCAAAATGGATGCTCTACATATTTAACTTTTCCTATTGTCCCTTTTCTCCCAATCAAAACAGATGGTTTATCATAAAGTGATGTTGTCGCATACCCCATTAATCCTCCCGTACCATAAATGGGAATATTTCCATCATCTGAATGAACTTTTTTCTGATTTTTCCCATATTTAATCGTCACCAATTCCGAAAGAGTGTATCTTTTAAACTTCATACCCAATTGCCCCCAGTTTCTTTCTAATCTCCTCTTCCAACTCATGAGACTTTTTAAACATATCTGAAAGCTCTGAGGTCAGTCTTGTCATCTTTTCTTCAAAAGGCTCTCCGTCATCTTCCTGTTCTTCAATACCCACATATCGACCGGGAGTTAAAATATAATCTTGCTTTTTTATATCTTCTATTGTAGCAATAGCAGAAAATCCTTTTTTCTCCTTCAATATTCCGTTTTGAAAATCTTCAAAGGTTTTTGCCAATAAGTCAATATCTCCAAGGCTTCCGTCTTCTTGTGTACCTTCAGTAAAGTCTCTATGTTTCCTATCAACCATATATCCCATTTTTCTGGCATCAATAAACAAAGTCTTTCCTTTTTGCTTTTTATTCTTAGTAATAAACCACAGTGTCACCGGAATAGTTACACTATAAAATAGCTGTGTAGGTAAAGCTACAATACCTTCCACCAGATCATCTTCTATAATCTTTTTTCTTATTTCTCCTTCTCCTGAAGTTTGAGATGATAATGCACCATTAGCAAGTACTAAGCCTATTTTCCCATTAGGTGCTAAGTGGTGAATCATATGTTGTATCCACGCATAGTTTGCATTCCCTGCCGGTGGCATTCCATATTTCCACCTAACATCATCTTTTAATTTGTCCGCTCCCCAATTAGAAAGGTTAAAAGGTGGATTTGCCATAATGAAATCAGATTTTAATGTTTTATGGATATCATTAAAAAATGTATCTGCATGATAAGGACCGAAATTCGCATCAATTCCTCTTATTGCCATATTCATTTTTGCCATCTTCCATGTATCTGCATTGGACTCCTGACCATAAACCGAAATATTCCCTCGATTATCACTATGAGCCTGTACAAACTTTTCACTTTGTACAAACATACCGCCACTGCCGCAACAAGGATCATATACACGGCAGTTATTAAACGGTTTCAGTATGGCAACAATCGTTTTTACAATACTTGAAGGTGTGTAAAACTCTCCACCCTTTGTTCCTTCATAGGCAGCAAACTGAGCAATACAATATTCATATGTCCTGCCCAATAAATCTTTACTTGCCTCTGTTCCATCCATTTTTACTTCGTTAGTAAATAAGTCGACAACTTCCCCCAATACTCTTTTAT
>CAUQKD010000088.1:0-9152 GCA_963518365.1 uncultured Lachnoanaerobaculum sp.
CAGATGATGATTGACAATCTGAGCAAAATTTTTGCAGAGAATAACCTTACCGGAACGGTAAACATTACAGTTATGGTTGAAAACGGTATGGAGGTTGCAAAAAAGACCTTTAATGAAAGGCTTGGTGTAATCGGAGGTATCTCAATACTCGGTACTTCAGGTATGGTCTTGCCTATGAGTAAGACCGCGCTGCTTGAAACGATAGAAGCGGATATAAAGTTCAGAATACAAAATTCGGATACAAATACCGTATATATGTCACCCGGAAATATAGGTGCGAAATACTTGGAGAAAAATTTTGCTACAGATGCTTCTACAGTTGCAATTATAAGCAACTTTATAGGCGAGAGTATTGACTATGCCATATCACATGATGCAAAAAAGATAGTGCTTTGCGGAGATATGGGAAAATTGATAAAGCTTTCAGGCGGCATAATGAATACTCATTCAAATGATTCTGATTCAAGGCTTGAACTTTTGCTTGCGGCAGTTATAAAAGATGTATTGGAAGATGATGAAATGGATTTTTCTTTGCTGACGCCGATTCTTTTGGATATCTTAAAGCAAAAGACCACAACGGCAGCCATCGCCATAATAAAAGAATATAAATTGGAGAGATGTTTTGATATAATTGCAGAGAAGATGCTTTATTATGCATATAATCGTGCATTTAAAGCGGAAATATTCTATCATAAGAATAAATTTGCAAGTATTGACGAGTTCAAAAAGAACTTACAAATAAGAATTATTGCATTCAGCGACAATGAAACGGTAATAGATACAGGAGAAGAAAATGAGTAAATTATATGGAGTAGGTGTAGGTCCGGGAGATCCCGACCTTATGACTGTAAAGGCTTTAAACGCCATAAAAAAATCAAAAGTTATATGTTTTGCAGGTAAAAGTGAAGATACATCAATTGCTTTTAATATTGCAAAAAAGGCAATGCCTGAGATAAACAAAAAGAAAAAAGTATGTATTGATTTTCCGATGACTAAAAACCAGTATGTACTTGAAGAGTCACATTCAAAGATATCAGCACAAATTAAGGAACTTTTAAAAGAAGGTGATGTGGCACTTCTTACACTTGGAGATCCGGGCATTTATGCCACATATTCATATATTGCACAAAGGCTTAGAGCTGATGATATGAAGGTGGTTACCATACCCGGAATTACATCTTTCAGTGCTGCGGCTGCAAAGCTTGGAATACCGCTTACCTTGGCGGATGAAGAACTTCATGTTATTCCTTCATCATATTCTTTTGAGGAAGCCTTCAGTCTGAAAGGAACTTTGGTACTTATGAAGTCGGGAAAGAGTTATGAAAGTCTGGTATCATATATACGTGAAAATAAACCGCATTGTGATGTATATATGGTGGAAAATTGCGGTATGGAAAATGAAAGGCTGTTTGTGGGAGCAAATAATCTTCCTGAAACAAGCGGATATTTTACAATAATTATAGTAAGGGGACTTAAATGAAAAAAATTTATATAGTGGGTATGGGACCGGGTAAGTATGATCAGATGACAATCGAGGCTGTTAAGAAGATAGAAGAAAGTGATGTTGTTATAGGATATACGGTGTATACTGATCTTATAAAGGAGATTTGGCCTGATAAAAACTGTCTTTCAACACCGATGACAAAGGAATATGACAGATGTGTACTTGCCTTTGAAGAAGCAAATAAGGGTAAAACCGTAGCGCTTGTCTGCTCCGGAGATGCAGGAGTCTACGGCTTATCAGGACTTATGCTTGGTATTTCGCCGCAGTATGGGCAAGTGGAGGTAAAGACTGTAGCCGGTGTAACTGCGGCACTTTCAGGCGCGGCACTTATAGGAGCACCGCTGATACATGACTTTGCGGTAATCAGCCTTAGTGATCTTTTAACACCTTGGGAAAAGATAGAAAAGAGACTTGAATGTGCCGCAATAGGAGATTTTTGTATCTGTCTTTATAACCCCGGCAGCAAAAAGCGTGCTGACTATCTTGAAAAAGCTTGTGAAATACTTTTAAAGCATAAGAGTGCAACTACTCCATGTGCTATAGCGAAGAATATAGGAAGAGACGGAGAGGAATATACCGTCTATACCTTAAATGAATTAAAAGATATTAAAGCTGGAATGTTTGAAACCGTATTTATAGGCAATTCAATGACAAAGGTAATTGATAACAAGCTTGTAACTCCAAGAGGCTATACAAATGAGTAAAATCCTGATATTCGGAGGTACTACAGAGGGCAGAGAACTTGCAACGGTATGTGATAAACTGAAACTGGATACAATACTTTGTGTGGCTACAGAGTACGGCAGAGAGGTTTTACCACAATTTCATTATGTAAAGGTCAGTGAAAAAAGACTTAATACAGATGAAATAACTAACCTGATAGAAGAAAACCGGATTAACTGTGTTATAGATGCCACTCATCCCTACGCTTATGAGATTTCAAAGAATATACTTGCCGCTATAAAGTCTCTTTCAAAAGATGTTAAATTTTTCAGAGTAAAAAGAGAGTCTATGGATGCAAATAAAGGATATAATCTTGAGTTTAATTCAAATAATGAGGCTGTAGAATATCTTTTAAAAACAAAAGGAAATATACTCCTTACAACCGGCAGCAAGGAAATCTCACAGTTTGCTAAACTTTGTGACCGTATATTTGCAAGAGTACTCCCAAGCGTGGATTCTGTAAACGCCTGTATAAATGCAGGTGTGGCGTCTAAAAATATAATAGCTATGCAAGGTCCGTTTTCAAGAAACCTGAATGAAGCAATAATAAAGGAGTTACACTGTAAGTATCTTGTTACAAAGGTTTCAGGCAAGAGCGGAGGTTTTGATGAGAAGATAGAAGCCTGTGAGAATACAGGTTGTATACCTGTAATTATATTGCCGCAATCAGAGGATGTAGGAATAAGCCTTGATGAATGTATCAACGCTTTAAAAAATCTTTAAAGAGGGAAAAGTATGAATATTAACTTGATAGGAATAGGACTTGGAAACCCGAATCTTTTGACAAAGGCCGCATATACCGCCATATCAAATTCAAGTATTATAATAGGTGCAAAGAGAATAGTGGAGAGTATAAAATCCGATTTTTCCGATAAGACTTACTTTACAGAATACAATACCGAAAAAATACTGGATATAATAAACTCAAATACGGACAGTGAAATCGCTGTAGTGTTCAGCGGTGATATTTCACTCTTTAGCGGCAGCAAAAAGCTCTTTGAAAGCTTGAAAACTTCTGCTGAATGTAAGATAAATACATTCCCCGGAATATCAAGTCTAAGTTATCTATGCGCAAAGACAAATACGGATATGTCTAAGGTCAAAATACTGTCTTTTCACGGAAAAGATGAGCTTTTATATCACAACATAGATTCAAATGAGTATACTTTTATAATCACATCAAAAGGTGAGGGTGCAAAGGAAATCTGTAGAAAACTTATAAGCTTCGGATTCTTTGACCTTGATGTTACAATAGGTGAAAATCTCTCCTATGATGATGAAAGAATAACTACCGCAAAGCCGAATGAATTCCTTGATATGGATATATCTGACTTAAACTGTATGATCATATATAATCCCGACAGTGAAAAATCTATAAGTTTCGGACTTCCTGATGAAGCTTTTATAAGGGATAAAGTGCCGATAACAAAGTCTGAAGTAAGAGCGGTAATCTTAAGTAAACTTGATATAAACTCTGACAGTATTTGCTATGATATCGGTGCAGGCAGCGGCTCTGTAAGTATAGAGATGTCAAGACTTGCCTATGAGGGTAAAGTCTACGCTGTAGAGAAAAATCCTTTGGCAATTGAGCTTATAAAAAAGAATATACATAATTTCAATGCTGAAAATGTGGAACTTATTTTTGCCAAAGCGCCTGAGGGCTTGGAGCATATCCTTGAGGCGGATAAAATATTTATAGGCGGAAGCGGTGGAGAGCTGAATGCTGTAATGGATATGATATTTGCTTCACAAAAACATCCTACAATAGTCATCTCGGCTATTACATTAGAAACTGTTGCACAGATAACTGATATTTTAAAAAAGGCCAAAGAGTACGGCTATGATACGGAGGTGACTTCAATCAATGTTTCAAAGTCAAAGGAAGTCGGTCCCTACAATATGATGATTGCACAAAACATGGTATTTATAGCAAAGCTTTGGTAGATAAATAACGGGGATTGGTGATGGAAGAAATAAAGTCATATTGGTACAAGCTACAAAAAGAGTATGAAAGTAAGTATAATGAAAAATTTATGAAGGATTTTGAAAAGTCAAAGAGATATCTTGAAAAAATGGAAAGCTATCTTCTAAAAAGGCTTGATAATAATCCTCTTGATATTGATGCTGTCTGTACACTTGCCTCTGTCAGACTGACTCTTAGATATGCCGAGAGTGATTGCGGTAAGCTGTTAAAAGATTTTTTAGATAAGTTTTTTAACAGCTTGGATAACATACAAAAATCAAGGCTGTATACAAATATTGCTTTTTATGAGGACAACTCTCCACTTTGTCTGAAATACCTTAATATGGCATACAGGCTGAAATCACCTTTTATAGAGACATATAGGGGACTTGGAGAGTATCACTTCAGTCAATATCAGGACAATGACTCGTCAGACAGTATTTATCTTGGTAAAAAATATTATAAGATTGCAATGGATATGACTGGAAGTTATGAAGATACTTTCAGCTATGCCGTATGTTTATATGAGCTTAAAGAGTATAAACAGGCTAAGGATATATTCACAGATCTGTTAAAGCAGTATGAAAACAGAATGAGACTGTTATTAAGCATAGCTTATTGTGAAATATTTCTTGATAATAAGGAAAGTGCAAAAAGATATTTGGAACAGGTAAAACCTGATGAAGACAGTAACTATTCTTTGAATACAGACAATATTTCAGAGTGTGATATCTTTGATGCCTACTATGTAATGGATGAATATGATATCTTTTTAAAATACCTCAATGATGAAGATGTATATACATATTATTCTATTTCGGACTGGGACTATTATTTTTATGCTCTTTGGATAAATGATGAAAAGGACTTCTTTAATAAACTTGTGGAAGAAAACCGCAAATATTTTAATGATGCCGTCAAAGAAGCAAAAGAAGATGATGATTATGAAAGTGAACAGGACAGAGAAGAAACGGTTAAAGCGTGGGAGAGGGATGCATATTATTTTGAGGAAATGATATCCCGTATAAAATCAGGTATTAAAAAGCCTAAAATAAAGCTTTCACTGTATCCTGAGTATTCATGTTATTTGACAGACTGTGTAGTGCATAAGTTTTAGACCCTAAAATTAAATATTGTTAAAAAGATCATGGAATTATGAGTTATTATGATTCCGTGATTTTTTATTTTAAGTCAAGCAGATATACCCAAGGGGGTTTTGGTATAATTTTATAAATATTTGCTCTTTATAT
Source organism: uncultured Lachnoanaerobaculum sp. (assembly GCA_963518365.1). Lineage (GTDB taxonomy): Bacteria > Bacillota > Clostridia > Lachnospirales > Lachnospiraceae > Lachnoanaerobaculum. Next base: position 5,441 of record CAUQKD010000088.1, read on the forward strand.
GTTATAAAAACATATAAAACGTTAAGTAAACCTAACTATATGAATATCTTTATGTCACTTTTATTATAAATATAGAAATTATACTTGATTTTAAGGATATATTGTGGTATTCTAAGCATCGTTGTACATGGATTTTATGTTTCGACATAGGAAGTTGGGTGAGAATCCCACACAGGAACGCTACTGTGATAATAATAGATCCCATATACCACTGCCAAAAGCGGGAAGGTCGGATCTTTCGATATCTTTATCGGAATTTAAGTCAGGATACATCTGTGTACTGTTATATATGGAATTTTTCGATCTCAAAAATATCCGGTTAATTTTATAGTTAGGTTCAAGATGCTGTTTTTATGGTGTCTTGATTTTGTATGTAAATAAACTGTATACAATGAGTTTCGAACCCATTGTGTACAGTTTTTTTGTAGGAGGTTTTATGGCACATCAGCATGGTGGATATTATTCCATAGACTTATACGCTTTTCATTCAAAGCTTAAGGGGATAAATCCCGAGTTTAAGTTAATATCCGCTTTAGTTGCACTCATTTTGACAATTACATTAAATAACATATACGTCAGTGCTTATGCTTTTATTACCATGTTTTTTGTAAGTGTTTTACTTGGCGGCATGGATGCAAAAGAGTATCTTTCAATGTTTATAGCACCTTTCAGTTTTATAGTTTTAGCAAGTATCGGTATTGCCGTCGGACTGTCTTTTCACGAAAGCGGAGACTTTAATTTAAAACTTGGAAGTCTGTATATCTATACTTCAAAAGCTCAAATTGTAATGACTCTCAAACTTGTAATAAAGGTATTTGCCTGTGTAAGTATTATGCAAAGTCTTATACTTTCCACAATGCCTTATGAGATAATAAATGCTCTCAGAAATATGCATTTACCTAAGCTTTCGGTGGAGCTTATGAATCTTATATACAGATTTATATTCATACTTATAGAAAGCTATATGAATATGCAAAACTCGGCTGCTTCAAGGCTTGGCTATCGAAACTTCAAAACTTCGATGACAAGTTTCGGAAATATTGCAAGTAATATCCTTATAGTCTCACTGAAAAAAGCCAATGCATACTATACGGCTATGGAAGCAAGGTGCTTTGACGGAGATTTGAATTTTTTACAGGATGAAAAGAGACTGTACGGCAAAAATGTATCGGTAGTATTTTTATTTGTATTATTTATGTTTTTTATATGGATTGTCAGTTTAAAACTCAAGTTTCCGTTTGCAGTATAGTTTTAACATAAGGAGATTGGTTATATGAACGATGTAATATTAAAAGCTGAGAATATTCATTATTCTTATGATAGTGATAAAGAAGCTCTAAAGGGTGTTTCCCTTGATATACATGAAAAAGAACATTTGGTTATTCTGGGTGCAAACGGCTCCGGAAAGTCGACATTTTTCTTAAATATCAACGGGGTATTAAAGCCTGATAGCGGAGCGGTTTATTATAAGGATAAGCTTATAGATAAGTCGAGTATCAAAGAGCTTCGAAAAAATGTAGGTATAGTTTTTCAGGATGCGGACAATCAGATAATAGCCTCAAGTGTAAGAGCTGAGGTGAGCTTCGGTCCTATGAATCTTGGACTAAGCAAAGAAGAAGTTAAAAAAAGAGTTGATGATGCGCTGAATTATATGAATATTCATCATTTGATAGACAGGCCGCCTCATTATCTAAGCGGAGGCGAGAAAAAAAGAGTCAGTATTGCAGATATTATCGCCATGGACTCAAAGATAATTATTTTTGATGAGCCTACCGCGTCACTTGATCCGAAAAATGTCGCCATATTTGAAGATGCTCTTGATAAGATGAGCCGCGACGGCAAAACTTTGGTTATATCCACACATGATATAGAGTTCGCTTATCGTTTCGCCGACAGAATTGTTGTGTTCTGTGACGGAAATATAATAGCCGACGGTAAGCCAATAGATGTATTAAGTGATCATAAAGTTTTAAAAACGGCAAACCTTAAAAAGCCTATTCTGCTTGATGTTTTTGATACTCTTGTTGAGAACTCCATAGTTAAGAAAGACTGTGTTCCGGTAAGAAGTGTCGAGGAGTTTAGAGATTTGATTATTTCTCAGGCAAAAGCCTGAGTTAATATAAATTTTATAGGAGGATTATATGAAGAGAAAAGAAAAAATTTTCATGAGCTTGGCAATTTTATTTGCTTTCAGTTTTGCACTGCCTTTTAACGGCAACGCTATGCATATCATGGAGGGTTATTTACCTGTAGGATACTGTGTGGCTTGGGGTCTTATTTCATTACCTTTCTTGATAGCCGGATATCTGTCTATCAAAAAGACTGTAAGTAAGGACAGAAGAACAATTACACTTATAGCTATGTCAGGTGCATTTGTCTTTGTTCTTTCTTCACTTAAGATTCCTTCAGTTACAGGATCTTGCTCACATATGACAGGTACAGGACTTGCAGCCATCCTTTTCGGTCCGAGTGCGGTAAGCATCCTTGGTATTATAGTACTTATATTCCAGGCAATTCTTTTAGCACATGGCGGTCTCACAACACTTGGAGCAAATACTTTCTCTATGGCTATAGCAGGACCTTTTGTTTCATTTGCTGTTTATAAGATTTGTAAGAAGGCAAAGGTAAGTGACAATATTTCAATATTCCTTGCAGCATTCCTCGGTGATTTGCTTACTTATGTTGTTACTTCATTCCAGCTTGCACTTGCTTACCCTATGAAGGAGGGCGGTGTTATGGCTTCTGCAGGAAAGTTCTTACTTGTATTTGCGCCTACACAGGTGCCGCTTGCTATAATAGAGGGTCTTTTGACTGTAGTTATTATTATTGGTCTCAGAACATATGCACAGTCTGAGCTTAAGGAAATCGGATTTTTAGAGGGAGGTGCAAACTGATGTCAAAGAATAAAAAGATTGTAATAGTTTCACTTATAATAATAGTATTATTGGCACTTGTTCCCCTTTTAACTCTCAAGAATGCAGAGTTCGGAGGTTCGGATGATGCCGGGAGTCAGGTTGTTTCCGAAATTCAGGGTAAAGAGTACGAGCCTTGGTTCACTCCTGTTATAGAGACACTGATCGGTAAGGAGCTTCCGGGTGAGGTGGAGAGCTTGCTTTTCTGTGTACAGACAGGTATAGGCGTCGGCGTCTTCGCATTCTTTATGGGCAGATTTGTAGAAAGAAAAAAACAGGAAGATAAAAATAAATAACTTACAAAAGGATTTGAAGTTCTTTGGACTTGAAATCCTTTTTTGTATATAAACTATTTATTATTATCACAATGTATTGACATTGCACGAATTTTAAACTATATTTTAGATATTGGAGGTAGATATATGACTACAAATCTAAATATAAGAACAGATAAAAATATAAAGGATCAGGCTGAAGAAATTTTCAACCAACTTGGTTTTAATATGACAACAGCTATAAATATGTTTTTGAGAACGGCAGTCAGAGAAAACGGCATCCCGTTTGAGCTGAAGCTTGACACACCTAACAAGGATACAAAGGCTGCTATTGAAGAAGGACGTAAGCTTTTTACCGACGATTCTGTCAAGGGGTATAAAAGCATTAAAGAACTGAGAGATGCTTTGGATGTATGAAGTACACTATAAAATTTACTACTCAGTTTAAAAGAGATTTGAAACTTGCAAAAAAGCAAAATAAGAATATAGATAAACTGTTTGAGATAATTGAGATTTTAGTAGACG
>CAUQKD010000089.1:0-9072 GCA_963518365.1 uncultured Lachnoanaerobaculum sp.
ATCTGTGACTTACCCTCATCAAGATCCTGAACCTCAAGACCTAAAAGGTTACAAGCTGAAGCGAAAGAGAATCTTGTTCTTGTAGAATTATCACGGAAAAGTGAAATTCCAAGGCCTGAATCAAATACCTTTGTAGAGATGTTTCTCTGTCTGAGGTCACGAAGTGCATCTGCAACTGTCCATACAGCGTTAAGCTCGTCGTCTGTCTTCTCCCATGTAAGGAAGAAATCGTTCATGAACATATCCTGTGTCTTTAGGCCTTTTAACTTTTCAACTAAATTCTTGAAATTTGACATTTTTTAAACTCCTTATTTTAAAAGCATTGCTTTAGTTTTTATAATATACAATTTATGTTACACTCCCGGATAGCTGTGTATCCGGGATTATAATTTATCATAATATAATCTATAAAGATTAGTCACAGTAGTAAGCAGGAAGAGCTGCATAGAATGCGGCGCAAGTTACCAAGTCTTTCTTCCATGTGATCTCGTTTGGTGCATGAGCCTGAGCCTCTGCACCCGGTCCGAATCCGATTACAGGGATACCGTTTCTACCCATGATTGAAACACCGTTTGTAGAGAATGTCCACTTGTCAAGAAGCGGTCTAACCTCACGCTCAGGTGTAGTCTTAGCATTACCGATTCTCTTATCACCGAAGAGATCCTTGTAAGCTGCAACGGCACTTGTACAAACCTTGTGATCCTCAGGAAGTACCCAAGTAGGGAAGTAGCACTCGATAGGATATACAACACCTGTAAATGAAGGTCTGTCATAGTTGTACATACTTACAACTACATCATCACCGTACTTCTTAACAGCAGGAAGTTGTCTGATCTCCTCAAGACATGATTCCCAAGTCTCACCTACAGTCATTCTTCTGTCAAGAGATACTGCACAAGAGTCGGCTACTGCACAACGAGATGGAGATGTAAAGAAGATCTGTGAAGCTGTTACAGTTCCTCTACCAAGGAATCTTGCTTCTTTCCACTGATCGTTGTACTTAGGATTGAGCATCTTTACAAGACCTCTGATCTCTGTAGACTCTGCATCACCGTTGTTGTTAAGAGCACGAACATCTCTTAAGATATCAGCCATCTTGTAAATAGCGTTGTCACCTCTGTCAGGAGCTGAACCGTGGCAAGAAACACCCTTAACATCGATTCTGATCTCCATACGTCCTCTTTGACCTCTGTAAAGGCCACCGTCTGTAGGCTCTGAAGATACAACGAACTCAGGTCTGATCTTATCCTCATGGTAGATATACTCCCAGCAAAGACCGTCACAGTCCTCTTCCTGAACTGTACCTACAACCATTACACGATACTTATCGTTAAGAAGTCCGAGATCCTTCATGATCTTTGCAGCATATACTGCAGAAACTGTACCGCCAAGCTGATCTGAAACACCACGACCGCCGATTTCTTCATCATCCTCGAATCCCTCATACGGATCGAAGTTCCAGTTGTCTCTGTTTCCGATACCTACTGTATCAATATGTCCGTCAAAAGCGATAAGAGTCTTGCCTGATCCCATGAATCCCATAACGTTACCCTGCGGATCAACCTTAACCTCGTCAAAGCCTACCTTCTCCATCTCAGCCTTAATTGTAGCAACGTGAGCAGCCTCGTCAGATGACTCGCCCGGATTGGCAACTATAGCACGAAGGAAAGCTGTCATATCAGCCTTGTAGCCTTCAGCTAAAGATTTAATCTTTTCCAACTCTTCTTTTGATAATTTACCCATTGTTTTGTTCCTCCTTAAAAAATAACAACTATATCTTATCTTTCCTTAGCTTCCCAGATAATATTTCTCCAACGCTGCGGATCTGTGTCGCCTTCGGTTGAGAAAAGTAATACCTTTGAATCTTTAGTTAAGTTTAGTTTCTCTCTAAGCTCCTTGTATTCATCGTCCATCATAATAGTAGCGAGAGCACCGAACGGAGCGGCTCCGGACTCACCTGAAAGTACCTGAGGATCTCCCTTTAGCGGAGCGTTAAGCATACGCATACCTCTGGCAGCTACTTCATCTTCTGCAGCTATAAAGCATGTTACATGGTTCTTTAAGATATCCCAAGATGTGATATTAGGCTCACCGCAAGCAAGACCTGCCATGATTGTATCCATATCTCCGTCTACGATTCTTATATTACCGTCTGCAGCTTTAGCACCCTTATAAAGACATGCTGCAGCTTCAGCTTCAACAACTACCATGATTGGAGGGTTCTCTTTGTACTTATTGGCAAAGTAACCTACCATTGCACCTGCAAGTGAACCTACACCTGCCTGAACAAATACATGAGTAGGTCTCTTTGCAAACTGAGCGTCAGCCTCAAGAGCCATAGTACCGTAACCCTGCATTATCCATGAAGGTATCTTCTCATAACCTTCCCAAGCTGTATCCTGAACTACAACACCGTGCTCAACCTTAGCGGCAAGCTTTGCAGCCTCACGAACACATTCGTCATAGTTTACATCTGAAATCCATGCATCGGCACCCTCAGCCTTGATATTGTTAAGTCTTGTCTGTGTAGAACCCTTAGGCATTATGATTACTGATTTCTGATGTAACTTGTTTGCTGCCCAAGCCACTCCACGACCGTGGTTACCGTCTGTAGCGGAGAAGAATGTAGCAGGTTTGAATTTCTTTGCAAACTCCTCAGATGTAAGAACTGAATAAGGTAATTCCGATACATCTACATTCATTTCATCAGCTATGTACTTAGCAATTGCATATGAACCGCCAAGAACCTTGAATGCATTCAAACCGAATCTGTAAGATTCATCCTTAACCTTAACCTCGCCTAAACCGAGGAACTTAGCCATCTCCTTCAAATCAGCCAAAGGTGTCTCGCTGTACTGAGGGAAGCTTTCATGAAAAGCTTTAGCCTTAGTCACCTCTTCAACCGACATTATCGGAAGATTAGCATCGTCTGTTTTGGGCATATTGTTAATTACCCATTTTAGTTGTGACATGAAATTTAAACCTCCTAAAATTGTTAAGCAAAATGCTTATTCATCCACTGCTTTTGCTTGATCAATGTAGCTATACAGTGTAAACTTACTAATTCCAAAAAATTGAGAAATCTTATCTCCGGACCTTGTAATAAGGAAGGCACCGGCATCCTGTAAAAATTTGATTGCCTTTACCTTTTCATCCTTTGTCATAAGAGCGGGAGTCTTTCCCACAAGCTTTACGCTTTGTTCAATCAGATTGTCGAGCAGGTCGTTCACACTTAGAGGAATCTGACCGTAAATATCTTCGCCTGCAGCTTCGATATTTTCTACTATATTGGATAACGCTGATTGAGCATTTATGAAATCTGTCATATCATGGTTTATACCGAGTATGAATCTGTACTTACCGCTTTCATCCTTTAGAAAGATAGTGGAAGATTTTAAGATTCTGCCGTCGGATGTATGTGTTCGATAGCCGAGGTGATCACTTACACTATCACCCTTTTTTAAAGCCTCAAGAGTCTCAAGTACTATCTTTGAAGCACCGTCACCAATCTTTCTTCCCGATACATGACCGTTTATGATGTAGCAAATAGTGTGCTCAAGGTCATTAGCTTGTAAATCGTGAATACATACTTCACAGTCATTGCCGAAATGTCTTGCAATACCGTGTGCAATCATTATTAAAGATTCCAAAGTTAAGTCATCTCTGTTCATAACACTATCGCTACTCCTTTCTAATTTACACGCCTAAATTTTTTTTAGGTATGTATACTATAGCACTTTAATCAAAGCAAATCAATAGGTATCTAAAAAATTTTTAGGCAAGCAAAAATATTATAAGAGTAAAGAAGAATACTTTATTTTAATAAGAATTGAACAATAAATGACGCGCTTTTATATTGTGCACTATTAAAAAATAATATATATACTATACAAAAATAAGATATTTTTTTATGTACAGTTTTCAAAAAAAATTTTATAATAGTGTTTGAGTCGAGGCGAAAGGAAGCAGCCGGGCTTTATAGTTAAATAACCACCAAGTTCTACTATATATAGTAAGGATTTGGAATAGAAATATAAGGGAGATTTATGAGAAAAATCATAGTAACATTATCTTGTATCCTGTTGGTAGGATGTGGCGGAACTAAAAAAGCGGATGTAGGAAGTACTACAGATATAAGCAATATAGAAAGCAGCACGCAGACAGCCGGTGCAGATATAAAAAGTGAAGAACCTAAAGCGGACGGACAGGTAGATTATGACTTAAGCAGTATGGGACCGGATATGGTATATGCTACAATATATCAGATGATGATAGACCCTAAGTCATATGTAGGAAAGAGTTTTAAGGTAACGGGAAATTATTATTCATCTTACAGTAAAGAAAACGATCAGTACTATCATTTTTGTATGGTAAAAGATGCCGCAGCCTGCTGTGCACAAGGCCTTGAACTTCTTTGGGCGGATGAGAGCATGAACAGGCATGAAAATTGTCCTGATGAAGAAGCCCTTGTCACAGTGGAAGGTGTATTTGAGACATATGAAGAGGGTCAAAATACTTACGGCAGATTAAAGGATGTAAAACTTGTCAATCAGTAATATTATTCAGACTTTGTTTTTGCCTGCCTCAGTGATTTGAAAAAAGAACTTAAAAGCGATGCACATTCGTTTCTAAGCGATTCACATGATATAAGTTCAACTTCGGTCTTATGGTTGAATCCGTCGGTTTGCAGGATGTTCAGCACGGAACCTGCGCATCCTGCTTTCGGATTCATAGCGCCTAAGACCACTTTTTTTATCCTTGACTGAACTATGGCGCCGGCACACATAGGACAGGGCTCAAGTGTTATATACATGGTACAGTCTTCCAGTCGCCAGTCACCGATTTTTTTGCAGGCCTTTTTCATTGCAAGTATTTCAGCATGTGAGAGTGTACTTTTATCCTTGTTTCTTCTGTTATAACCTCTTGCTATTATCTTATCTTCAAATACGATAACACAGCCTATCGGAACATCACCTATTGCCATGGCTTTTTTTGCCTGCTTTATGGATTCTTTTAAAAAATAATTATCCCTATCCATTTTAATACCTTTAAGTCACAAAATTTTAACAGTTTTACCATATAATAGCCTCTGTATCAAAGTTTTTGTTTTTTTATATGAAAACAAATGGTATAATTGATACCGAGGTTGTGATAAAACAATCCGTATAATTTGTATTTTAAACTAAAACAAAATGAAAATTATGTCAAGATATATAGAGGATGGAACTATGGAATTGATATTGGTATGTGATGACGACAGAGAGATAGTGGACGCAATTAAAATCTATCTTTCAGGCGAAGGATTTGAAGTGCTTACCGCATATGACGGTGAAGAAGCTATACAGTTGATGGAAAAACACAAAGTGGACCTTTTGATAATAGATATAATGATGCCTGTACTTGACGGAATAAGGGCAACGATGCAGATAAGAGAAAACAGTACAATACCTATTATAATGCTTTCGGCAAAGTCGGAAGATGCCGACAAGATACTTGGATTAAATATAGGTGCCGACGACTATCTTACAAAGCCTTTCAATCCGCTTGAGTTGGTTGCCAGAGTAAAGAGTCAGTTGCGCAGGTACAAAAAGCTTGGAAATATGTCAATGCCTGAGCCGCAAAAGGTGGTTGTGGGTGACCTTGAGATAGATGATGAGACAAAGGAAGTAGTAGTGGCGGGCGAGCTTATCAAGCTTACACCGATAGAGTACAATATACTGCTTTTACTTGCCAAAAACGCAGGAAAGGTCTACTCAATAGATGAGATATATGAGCAGATTTGGAATGAAGAGGCTATAGGTGCCGACAATACGGTTGCTGTACATATAAGACATATCAGAGAGAAAATTGAGATAAATCCTAAAGAACCGAGATACTTAAAAGTGGTATGGGGAGTAGGATATAAGATTGAAAAGCATGGATAAAAATATATTTTTTTCAAAAGCCAGATTGAAAATTTGGGCAGTGGTATTGCATTTGACGGCCTTTGCCCTGTTTGTGATAGGTATTTCCATAATATATTGCAATGATAATTTTAATAAGGGTCTGCTGTGGCTGAATTCCGAGAATTATGATGATTCGCCGGCATTTATGAAGCAGGTGGATTCGGATATTTCATTGCTTTTTTCGTATGCCGAATTAAAGGATGTATTTGAAACCGACGGGAAGTTCGATATAAATAAGAAGATATTCGGTTTGAATATGGGTCCGAGCAACGATGTGGATTTTACTGTCGGCTCGATTATAGAGTATGCAAAAAGACACGGATACTATATTGATGAACATTATAAACTGAGTGTTACAGACCAAAATCTGGTAAATCAGATAGAAGATACATCATACTTTGTAAACTACAGAACCTACGCCAACGATTCAAGTATATTGGAGCCGGGTGATGCATATATGAGTATGAAGACCGCTATAACCGAGAGTATAGGTCTGTTGTCCAAGTACTATGAGGCGTATGAAAGATTTGTGGTACAGCCTTCCAATTTCAGATACAGACTTGAGTACAGTGATGTTTTGTACACCAACGACAGGTTGCTGAATGTAAAGACGGTATATGACTACGGTAAGTTTGCAATAACATCTTCACAGGGTATGCAGGTGGAGACAAATATGGACAAAGTACCGAATGAACTGTCCTTTTTGGCTGAAAAGATGACCGATAAGCTTCAAAAACCTTATAAAGTATATATTGCAATTAACACTCTTTATACGGCAACGGATGTCTACGCTATTGACAATGTGAACTATTTAAGTCAGAGAAGACTCTATGCCATAGGTTTGGTATCCGTGACTATAGGTATTATACTGATGGCAATAAGCTTGGGTTATCTTATAGCTTTTTGCGGTCATAATGAGAATGAAAACGGAATAAGGCTGAACAACTTGTTTGACGCCATACCTTTTGAGGTGAAGCTTTTGCTCTTGATTTTTGTTATTGTGCTGTTGGCTGCAACCAACAATTTCATAATAAATAAAGTCATGCACATATACGTTGAAAAGAAACGATGGAGTTTTGCAGGTAAGATGTTAAACTATGTTTCAATTTATCTTGTGACATTGCCTATTGCATTCTCAATACTTAGAGAGTACAAAGCGGGGCTTTTGTGGAAGAATTCATATACAAAGATTATAAAAGAGAGCTTTTCGGTCTATATGTTAAAGAGAACCTTCAAAAAGAAGCTCGGTTCAAACTTTTTGGTTATGATTTTGGTGGACTTTGTAGTGGTTATACTGTTTTTACTTACCACAATCAATGTAAAAAGCCTCTTCGGTCGACTCACCATATTTATATGCTTTATTATCTTCCTTATTATAAATATAGTCATATTCAACAAGGTTTATAAGACTGCAATAGCGTTTGACAAGATTGCGGAGGCAATAAAGGAAATAGCAAACGGCGATACAAGGTACAGGCTTGACGAAAGCGAGTTTACCGGCAGAGAGATAAGTGTGGTAAAGGATCTCAATAATATAAGTAAGGGATTTCAGGGTGCCATAAATGAGCAGGTAAAGAGTGAAAGATTAAAAGCCGATCTTATTACAAATGTCTCACATGATATAAAAACTCCTCTTACTTCTATTATAAACTATGTAGACCTTATAAAGAGAGAGAAGCCTGAGAATGCTAAGATACAGGAATATCTTGATGTATTGTCCGTAAAGTCACAGCATTTAAAGAACCTGACTGAGGATTTGGTAGAGGCAAGTAAGGTTTCAAGCGGAAATATTTCAGTAGAACTTAGGGATATAGATCTTGTAGAGATGATAAATCAGACAAACGGAGAATTTGAGGAGAAGTTTGCTGAAAAAGGACTGAAAATCATATCCACACTTCCAACAACAGGTATTATGATAAAGGCTGACGGCAGACATCTTTGGAGAGTTTTGGAAAACCTTTACAATAACGCTTTCAAATATGCGGCTAAAAATTCAAGGATTTATATAGATATAACTTCAGAGAATAATATTGCCACATTTGTTATAAAGAATATTTCAGAAACTCCGCTCAATATAAAGCCTGACGAACTTACAGAGAGGTTTGTAAGAGGTGATGTGTCAAGGACTACCGAGGGCAGCGGACTCGGACTTTCAATAGCCAAGTCTCTTACGATTTTGCAGGGCGGAAAGTTTGAGATAATCATAGACGGAGATTTGTTCAAGGTACAGATAAGATTTAAGTCGGTCTGATATATATGAGTGAGCCTTAGGGCCCACTCATATATTTTACTTGATTATTAGCACTCATTATGATATAGTGCTAATAACGACTCGGTCGTTATAGGTAGTACAGTATTTAGCATTAAGATATAAGAAAGAATGGAGAAAATATGGTAGAAGATCCCAAAAGCAGGAAGCCGTTCATTTATTACTATATTGTTGTTTTAGCAATAATGATGGCATTAAATTTTTTAGTTGTACCTTTTATCAAAGAAGGTCAGATAAAGCAGGTTGATTACGGAACCTTTATGACAATGACTGAAAAAGGTGAGATTTCAAAGGTCGATATACAGACCAATCAGATAGTATTTATAGGAAAAAATGACAATGTAACATATAAGACCGGTCTGATGGATGACCCGCAGCTTACAGACAGACTTCATAATGCAGGAGTGGAGTTTTCAAGTGATATTGTAAGAAAAGATTCACCGCTGTTGGATGCCGTTTTAAGCTGGGTATTACCTCTTGTAATATTCTATTTTCTATGGAACGGAATTTCAAAGAAGATGTTTAACAGAGATAGTGCAAACTCTCTGATGTTTGGAGGTATGGGCAGGTCAGGTGCCAAGGTATATGTAAAGTCGTCTGAAGGCATTAAGTTCAGTGATGTGGCAGGTGAAGATGAGGCGAAGGAAAATCTTACAGAGATAGTTGACTATCTGCATGACCCGAGTAAGTATAAGGATATAGGTGCATCAATGCCTAAGGGTATCTTACTTGTAGGACCTCCGGGAACCGGTAAGACAATGCTTGCAAAGGCGGTTGCAGGTGAAGCCAATGTACCGTTTTTTTCAATGTCGGGTTCCGAGTTTGTTGAGATGTTTGTAGGTATGGGTGCTTCCAAGG
>CAUQKD010000090.1:0-9004 GCA_963518365.1 uncultured Lachnoanaerobaculum sp.
CTTCAGTACATTATCCATTCTGCATTTCATATTTTCAAGAACCATATCAAAAATTGTGATTGCAACCATACTTTCTACCACAACTACAGCTCTTGGAACTACCACAGGGTCATGTCTGCCCTTTATCTCAAGCTTCACTTCCTCATTGACGGCATTTACAGTGTCCTGTTCCATAGCTATAGACGGAGTAGGCTTTATTGCCGCATTTATAATGATTGGTGAGCCGTCACTGATACCGCCTAAGATACCGCCTGACATATTTGTCTTTTTTCTGATATGTATTCCTTCATCATCCTCATCAATATAAAAAGGATCATTATTTTGTGAACCTGTCATAGTGCTTACATGAAATCCTGCACCGAACTCTACACCCTTTATAGCTCCGATACTCATAATAGCGGCCGAAAGCCTTGCATCAAGTTTATCAAACACCGGCTCTCCAAGCCCCGGCATCACACCTGTAGCTATACATCCGATGATACCGCCCAGTGAATCCTTATCGGACTTAGCCTTCTTTATAAGTTCTACCGCTTTTAGTGCAGCTTCATTGTCAGGCATATATATATCATTTTGACTACATTCTTCAAGATTCAGTTCTCTTGCATATACATTTCCGATGCTCTGTGTAAAAGCTTCCACCTTTATACCAAGCATATCAAGTGCCTTTGACGCTATTGCACCGGCTATTACTCTTCCGATTGTCTCTCTGCCTGAACTTCTTCCACCGCCACGATAATCCCTAAAGCCGTACTTGGAATCATATCCGAAATCCGCATGTCCGGGTCTATATATAATCGCCAGCTCGTCATAGTCTTGTGACCTCTGTGAAGTATTTTCAACCATTACCATAACAGGTGTACCTGTGGTCAAACCGCCAAATACTCCTGAATATATACGACATTTGTCGCTTTCATTCCTTGAAGTAGTCACACTGCTTGTACCGGGTCTTCTTCTGTCTAAGAACTTTTGAATATCCTCTTCAGATAAGCTTATACCTGCCGGTACACCGTCCACTACCGCTCCCAAGGCCGCTCCATGTGACTCTCCGAATGTCGTCACTCTAAAACTTTTCCCAAAACCGGAACCTGCCATTACACCTCCACTATTACACAGCAATTCGGTTGATTGACTTTTACCGAATTGGCACACATTACAATCAGTCCTGTCTTATAATCTATCTTAAAGAATGTGATGGTTCCACTCTCATGATTTATAGATGCTATATGCTTATTATCTGCAAAAACTGCTATATCCTTAGGATATTCACCGCTTATCGGCAGACACATCTTCTCCTTCAAAAGACCTGTATCGGCATCTCTTTGATATAAGCACACCGAATCATCTCCTGCATTTGATACAAAGATGAACCTGTCGTCAGCTGTAAATGAAAGTGCGGTAGCGGCGGTAAGTTCAGACAGTTTACTGCTGCCTGTTGTAGGTACTGTTTGAATTTTTTCAATATTAGGCACTCTACATCCCGGCTTTGCCTCATATGAGAACACATCTATCACATTTTTCATTTCATACATCAAATAAAGATACTTTCCATCCTGTGAAAACTCAAAAAATCTCGGTGCGGAATTGATATTGCATGAAATCATATCCACAAGATTTAACGTCTCATCCTTGCTGTCAAAATGATATATCTTCACCTGATCGATACCGAGGTCTGCCGCCATCACAAAATGACCGTCCGGTGTTGTTCTGGTACAGCTTACATGGGGTCTGAAGTTTCTCTCTGCAATAGAACCAAGTCCCTTATGATAGACTTCATCCACTATCTCTCCCACACTGCCGTCTTCATGTAGTCTAAGCACGGTAATCTTTCCGTCATGATAGCCTGATACAAAGATATATCTGTCATTAACATCTGTAGAAAGATGACAACCTCTCATTCCGTTTATCTTCACACTGTTAAGCCTTTCAAGTCCGCCGTCCGGCAATATCTTAAATGAAACTATGCCCTCATCCGCTATTGAGTACAATGTCTTTTGATTTCTTGACTTGATGACATAAGAGGAATTGTCAACATCCACCTCATCTTTTTTTACAAAACAACCCCTATCTGTATCCACATCATATATGGTGATTCCCTTTGCTTTCCCGGTATATGAATAAGAACCTACATAAGCAACATATTTTCCGCTCATAGCCATGCTCCTTTAAACTAAACATATCTGTTATCAGGTGGCATTACTCTGCAATCCACCTGAAAGCTTAATCATATTTTATCATAAAATCAGACCACTTTGAACTTATTTATAAAATATATACTATATTACCCAATCAAAATTATTACTAAGCTCATATGGGGTATTCTGGTACACATAGAAGTTAAGCCAATTGGCATACAATGTATTTGAAAAGTTTCTCCAACAAAGTATCGGCCTTGAAAAAGGATTATTGTCTGTAAAATAATTCTTCGGCAACGCAGGATTAAGCCCCTTTGCCACATCTCTGTGATATTCATTTCCAAGAGTCATTCTGTCATACTCAGGATGACCTTGAATAAAGACCTGTGAGCCGCTGCCGTATTCATTCAACACCAAAAGTACACCCGCCTCATCAGACTTTGCCAAAACTTCAAGCTCAGGATGCTTTAATACATCTTCAAGTCTTACCTCGGTATTTCTTGAATGTGGGCAATTTACAAAATCATCCATGCTTCTGACAAGCGGTACCTTTTTCTTTAAAATCTCATGTGTGAACACACCTGTAAGTTTTTCAGCTCTGTCATACTTTTGAATACCGAAATGATAATAAAGTCCTGCCTGTGCCGCCCAACAGATATGCAGTGTAGATGTGACATGAGTCTTTGACCACTCCATTATCTCACAAAGCTCATCCCAGTAATTCACCTTGTCATAGTCCATACATTCCACAGGTGCACCTGTAATAATCATACCGTCATACTTCTGTGTCTTTATATCATCAAAGAATGTATAGAATTTATTCAAATGACTTTGACTTGTATTCTTTGACTGATGACTCTTCATCATAAGGAATGAACAGTCCACCTGTAAGGGAGTATTTGACAATGCTCTAAGTATCTGAGTCTCCGTATCCTCCTTTATAGGCATCAGATTAAGTATCAAAATCTGTAGCGGGCGAATATCCTGTGATATAGCCCTGTCCTCATCCATCACAAATATATTTTCAGATTCAAGAATCGCCTTTGCAGGTAATTCTTTCTGTATTTTTATCGGCATAATACCTCTTTCCCGGTAGACAATTGTCTACAAAAATAATTATTCCAAAAGCTTTAGAAAATCTTCTTCCGAGATTATCTCTACTCCAAGCTCCTTGGCTTTTTTATTCTTAGAAGAATTGGAGCCGGTATCATTATTTATAAGGAAATTTGTCTTACTTGACACACTTCCCGATACTTTACCGCCATTTTTTTCTATAAGCTCCTTCATTTCATTTCTATTTGAAAAATGTGTCAGTGAACCGGTGATTACAAATACTTTTCCGGCAAATTTATCACCGCCTCCGCTTTCTTCCGTTTCAAATTTTAAAATCTTTCTAAGACTTTCTACATTTTCAATATTTTTTTCAGACTTAAAAAAATCCTCTATTGAACCTGCAAGCACCTCTCCGATTCCCTCTATCTCGCGCAAATCATCCTTACTTGCAGATATTATTCTGTCAATATCATTGTCAAAATATTTTGCAATCATCTTTGCATTGGCACTTCCGATTCCGGCTATACCAAGAGAATAAAGAAATCTTGATACTGTGGTATTTTTAGCCTCATCAAGTGCGGCTATCAGCTTTTCATAGCTTCTTTTCCCGAAGCCTTCCATATTTATGATCTCATCCTTAAACTTATCAAGCCGGAATAAATCGCTGTCACTTTTTATAAAGCCCTTTGAAAGAAATTTTTCAAGTGTGGACTCTGAAAGCCCGTCTATATTAAGTGCGTCTCTGGATGCCATCAGAGCGTATTGCTTGATATGCTTTATCTGACAGTCGGGATTGGTACACAAAAGCACTTTTGACTCATTGTCTTTTTTTATAGTGGTATCCCTTCCGCAAGCGGGACATATTTTCGGAATCTTTTCAGTATTTGATTTTGTAAGATTCTCATATACCTGCGGAATTATCATATTTGCCTTATAAACGGATATCTCATCACCGACTCCAAGCATAAGCTCTTCAAAGATGCTTACATTGTGAAGACTTGCCCTTGACACTGTAGTTCCTTCAAGCTCTACAGGCTCAAATACAGCCACAGGGTTTATAAGTCCGGTTCTTGAAGGACTCCACTCAATATATTTTAACTTTGTAGTCTGTCTTTCATCACTCCATTTAAATGCCATCGCATTTCGTGGAAACTTTGAAGTACTTCCAAGCCTTTCACCAAGTGCAATATCATCCAGCAAAAGCACAAGTCCGTCAGACGGAATATCATTTTCTGCTATCTTAGACTCAAACTTTGCTATATCATCTGCAAGAGAAGCTCTTTGTGTAAATTTATATTCCACTACATCAAAGCCCTCATTTTTTGCCCACTCAAACTGCTTTGCCTTGGAGTTTTCAAAGTCTATATTATCCGCTCTTACCACATTAAAAACATTGAAATATACCTTTCTCTCCCTTGTAACGGCAGGATTTAACTGTCTTACAGAACCTGAACAAAGATTTCTCGGGTTTTTATACCTGGCATCGGCATCGGTAATACTATCATTTATTCTTTTAAAATCGGAATATTTTATAACAGCCTCACCTCTTAATATCAGCTCTCCCTTGTACTCAATCCTTAGCGGAACATTTTGAAAGTTTTTTGCATTATTGGTAATCACCTCACCGATAATACCGTTTCCTCTTGTAACGGCTTCCACAAGCTCACCGCCTCTATATGTAAGTACAATAGTAAGACCGTCCATCTTCCATGACAACAATGCTTTATTATCCCCAAGCCAATCCTCAAGTTCAGCTACACTCTTAGTCTTATCAAGTGAGAGCATAGGACTTTCATGTGCCTTCTTCGGCAATTCACTTGCCGTCTCATAGCCTACATTTTGTGTAGGTGAATTAGAAAGTACAACATTTGTCTCTTTTTCAAGGCTTACAAGTTCATCATACAGCTTGTCATATTCTATATTCGGCATTATCTCCACTGCATCCACATAGTAGCTTTTTGCTGCCTTATTCAAGATTTCCACCAACTCTTTGATTCTTTTTCTTTTATCCATTATCTCTTATCCCCAGTTCCTTATACAATCTTTTGGTCTCTTCTTCACTTAAGTTGCGATAATCTCCTACCGCCAGACCTTCAAGCTTTATATTCACTATCCTGACTCTGTTGAGCTTTTGTACTTTTCTGCCGCAGGCCGCACACATTCTTCTTATCTGCCTGTTAAGCCCCTGAGTAAGCACAATGCTGAAGGTGTTTTTATTTAATTTTTTAACCTTACACTTTCTTGTCTTTGTCTTAAGTTCATAAAGATAGATACCGTTTGACATCTTCTCTATAAACTCGTCATCTATATCCTTGTTTACCTTTACTATATACTCTTTCTCGTGATAATTTGCCGCTCTTAATAAGGTGTTTGTGAGAGCACCTTGATTTGTGAGAAGCAAAAGTCCGCTTGAATCCTTATCCAGTCTTCCTACAGGATATATTCTCTCCTTCATTCCTATATAGTCCACCACATTCATTGCGCCGTCATTATCCGAGGTGGTACATACTACACCCTCAGGCTTATTAAAAGCGATGATTATAGGCTTTACCTTTTCTACATCTTTACCTGTCGCGATATATTTTCCGTCAAGACTTACAATGTCTTCCTCTCCTACCGTTGCACCGAGGCTTGCCGTCTCTCCGTTTATCATGACTCTGTTTGCTTCTATGGCTCTGTCAGCCTCTCTCCTTGAGCAAACCCCTATACTTGCCAAAAACTTATTCAGTCGCATTCTTTACTCTCTTCCTTCCCACTGTTATACATATGATCGAAACTATAAAACATATACCTGCAAGTAACTGTGATACCGCTATATTTGTATGCGGCAACAAAAGGCTGTCTGTACGAAGTCCCTCTATTATCATTCTTCCAAGGCCGTATCCTCCAAGATATATAAAGAATACTTCACCGTCAAACTTCTTTCTCTTCCTGTACCATAACATAAAGACAAGCACCAAAAGATTCCAGCAGCTCTCATAAAGAAATGTAGGGTGAACCTGAATATATTTCACTCCGTCTATATCCATAACATGACTAAGTACATTATCATTTAACATTCCCGAGCCTACTATATCAAGCTTATACCTTAGTGCAAAAAGTGAGTTTGTATATCCTCCGAATGCCTCGGCATTGAAAAAGTTTCCCCATCTTCCTATAATCTGACCTAAAATAAGTCCCAAAACTCCGCTGTCTGCCATAGAAAAAAAGGACTGTTTTTTTACCTTACAATATACTATAAGTGTAATTACCGCCGCTATCACACCTCCGTATATTGCCAGCCCGCCGCCTCTTAGATTGAATATCTGCAACAGATCATTTTTATACATATCCCACTCAAATATTACATAGTAAGTTCTTGCACCTATTATTGAAAATATTATGGCATACATTGCAAAATCCAGATAAACTTCCGGATTTTGACCCCTTCTTTTGGCATCGGCACATGCCAAATTGATTCCTGCCAGCATTCCAAGTGCTATGATTATCCCGTAAAAGGCAATCCTGAAGCCGAAAATATTGATATGATTTACCAAATGTTTTATATAAATCCCCAAATGTGGAAACGAAACGTCCATCATAACCTCCAAATATTTTTATTTTCATAGTATAGCATATTAGAGAGGATATGACAGCGAAAATTAGTATGAATTTGCATTAAAAATACCCTATGTATTTTACATAGGGTGAATGATGCTTAGTTTAAGATATGATTTTAACGTTTATATACCTATGATTCTTTCTTATTTTTATTAAATTTTCTTATTACAATAAAAATAAGAATCCTGCAAATCAGATATGTCCCCCAAAATATAAGGAATGTGTAACTGCATACAAGTTCTTTTAAAGTACATCCCTGTTTTATAAAATATATGAAAAACAACATTTGTACAATCAAAATAGTAAGTGTATACAATAACTCATTCTTAATCATCTTCATATATTAATACCCGGCCTTTCTATGCACTCTTTCTGTTTTACTTACAATCTTTTTAAAAGATTTACCGTCTGATTTCTTGTACCGTTTTCCAATTTACTTATATCCGCCTGATTTATTCCTGTTCTTTTTGACAGATCTTTTTGTGTAAGATTTTTTGATGTTCCGGCATCAATGATAGCCCTTATAACATCCATTTCAGGTTGGAGTTCTTCATATTCTTTTTTAAAATTTTTATCTTTTAGCTGTTCATTTAACATATCATCAAATGTTCTCATTTTATGCCTATCCTTTCTATTTTACTTATATCAGCTTGATTTATTCCTGTACTTTTTGACGGTTCCTTTTATATATGCGGCACTTTTACCGGTTCAGTATATATAAAAACTTTAAAGTAATTATTTTAATATCTTAAATCCTGGGAAATATCTGAAGATTACTTTTGCAATTATTTTTTCTTTGTATACATATGAATGAACCCATCTTCTGGAGTCTTCGGAGGAGTTCCTGTTATCACCTAAACAAAAATAAGCTCCATCAGGCACTTCAAAATGCATATCTGCTTCCGGAATCATAGGCTCTTTTATATAATTTTCGTGAAGAGGAGTTTCGGAATTGTTCAAATACACTTCTCCGTTCTTAATATCCACAATATCTCCAGGTTCACCGATAATTCTTTTTACATAGTACTTCTTCTCATTATCAGGAAACTTAAAGATTATAATATCTCCACGCTTTGGCTCATTAAAAAGATAAGTGAGTCTGGAACCGATAATTCTGTCACCTGTCATTATAGTATTTTCCATAGAAGGAGTCGGCACTCTTGAATTTGCTATAATAAAAAGATTTAAAACAATTGCTATTACAGCAGCCGCAACCAGTACAGATACCCAACTGAAAATTTCTTTTATGACAGTAAATTTTAACTTTTTATTTATCATGTTCTCCCCCAATCTAAGTTTCTAATATTCGCTAAGGTCAATTTTGGTTTTTGTATTTGGAGCATTTCTCTTTAGTTCAAACGGTATGCCATCATAACTGACAGCACTTTTTAAAAACATCGTAATAGCTGATGACATATTTAAACCTAAATCATTAAACAACTCTTCAGCCGATTGCTTCAATTATGAATCTACTCTTATATTAATATTTGTTGTAGCCATATTCATTACCTCTTTATATATAGTATAGTATTGTAAATCTTTATATATGTCAATACATTGTAAATCATATATCCTTTAATATGATACATTATACTACAATATAGCAATACTATTTTAACATAAAATATTTTTACAGTCTTAAAAAAGTCACCAATTAAAATAAGCTTTTTTAAAATAAGCTTTTACATACTCAAGTAACATTTCATCCGAATAATCTCCCCCTGTAGAGTATGCTATATTCATTATTTCTAATGTAGCTTCATCTAAATTCTTGTCATCATTTGTAAATTCTGAAACTATTTTTTTACATTTTTTAAAATTATCTTCATTTGCTCCATATGGCAATTTCATCCGATCATCCTTTCTGCAAAAGCTCACTGCTTTACTCTTTTAAATTATATACCTATATGTTAAAATATAACACGTTAACCGTGATATTTATTCAGGTTTTATTGTGAATATATTTATTCAATACTAAAATATTTTAAAGAAGGTTTATATGAAACTAGGAATCGTCGGCTTGCCGAATGTGGGCAAGAGTACATTATTTAACTCATTGACAAAGGCAGGTGCTACTGCCGCAAACTATCCTTTTGCTACTATTGATCCGAATGTAGGTGTTGTTGCCGTTCCGGATGACAGATTAAAGGAACTTGGCAAATTATATAATACAAAGAAGGTCACACCTGCACTTATAGACTTTGTAGATATTGCAGGTC
>CAUQKD010000091.1:0-8961 GCA_963518365.1 uncultured Lachnoanaerobaculum sp.
TTGAGTTTTAGCACCTTAATTTTACCACAAATGGACGCTCTTTTTTTATTCACTTACTAGGTGAAAGCAATGTTTTGTTAAAATATAGTAATTATGTGGCTTTAAGCCACTTTCATGGTGTTGCCATGAATAATCTAGTCTTATATATCAAAATGAATAAAAAAATCAGCCCGGATCTTTGCCGGACTGACTTTCAATAAATAATCTTATATCAAACTACATCATTCAATACTTACCATGCTATGATTTGTCTTATAAAACGCCGCTCTTGATAACTTACTCTTTTCTAAATACCCGTTTTTTTCAAGATTAGCCAAAACTTTCTTTCTAAAATATGTTGAATCACTGATTCCCAAGTATTCCACTATCTCAGAGACCTTATGTGCTCTATGATAACAAAATGACAGTACCTTTTTATCAAGCTCCGTTCCTTGTGGAACAGGCTGAAATCTAATATTTGGTACATCATTATTTTCAATACCTCTATCATATGTTAGATCCGGCAATACCAATGTAAAGTGATCGGACTTTGAATAAATATATGGCTTATGTGCTTCATCTGCTGACTTATACTCCTCTACTATCTTATCAAAGCCTGTACCTGCCGCCTCCATTACATTACATAAAACTAAAACTCCTGATATTACTTCATTTCTTCTCTTTGAAATAATTTTAGATAAATCATACGTTTTTCCAAATTTATCACCTCTGTAAAAACCTCCGGGTGATGATATTTCCAATCTGTCCTTAAACATATCGACTTGAATTTGTGTTCCGTCCAGATAATAATCTCTATGAGCAATTGCATTTATTACACCTTCAAATAGGGCTCTTGCCGGATATGAATCAATATCTACTCTACCTTCATCAAGCTTTATAATACTATGATTCATTCTTTGATTTACAAAGTCAATAATATAACTTATACTCGCTATTACATTCCCTTTAAAGCGATTAATAGTAACGACTCTGTCGCTTCCCCTATTTGATCCGGAAAATACGGAGCACTGTACATCGGTTTTGTTACCCTTATAATCATCTTGAAATAAAACTGCACCGTTAGACAAATAATCTTCTTCATTAAAAAATCCTAATGACTGTAATGCCTTATCTTTCAAAGTCTTCCCATTATTATATTTCTTATAGAACTCTCTAAGCATTGAAAATTTTTCCGGATTATATTTAATGTCAGATATTAAAATATCGTATTGTGTATTTTTACTTCTTACACTCATATCTATGATTTCTTCATAAGTTGCTCCATTCGTAAATCCGTCACGCCTCATAAAAATAGCCGGAATATTTTTATATTTTAGAATTACGGGTTTTATAGTAGATTCTTCTATACTCACCTTTATTATAAATCGTTCATTTCCACGCACCTCATAACTTAAAAACGAAATTTTCATTTGTGGTCTTGGTGTCAAATGCTCATTTACCTGATTATTAAAGTAATTTCTTTCATTATCAGCTGCTTTCCTGTCAAAACCTATCAGTTTATTCGTCTTATCCTCAACTCCGATATAGAAATCTCCACCTGATGCATTTGCAAATCCGGCAATACTTTTAAGCCAACCAACGACATCTTCTCTGTTTAAAACTGCTTTACACTCAAGCTTATCACTTTCCGGCTTTACATCACCTGTTATCTCCTCCAAAAACATATTCTACACTCCTTGTCTGAACTACTTCAATGTTACTTCAATATCACTTCAAAGTCAACTTCAATATCACTTCAAACAAACTTCAATTTACTTTGAAGTAATTTGAACTCTTACCGACTTTTCCGCCGGTTTTGCGTGTACAAGTATGATTCTTTTAGACTCATCAGATAAAGAAAACCACGATTTAATTTTTATTTACATTCATTGTCTTTGGTAGTAACATATATTCACCAAAAAAGGAATAAAATATCACGTGTAGATTGTTGATATAACGGAAAGGAACTTATTACTTTATGGATACAAGAGATCTTCGGTGTTTTCGACTTGTGTATGAAGAAGGCAGTATTAACAAAGCTGCCGGTGAGCTTTTTATTACTCCACAGGGGCTAAGCCGTATAATTAGAAAACTGGAGTATGAATTTCAAGCCGTACTTTTTGAACGCACATCAACCGGAACAATCCCAACTGAATATGGAGATTATTTATATACACATAGCCGTGAACTTCTTTATCACATGGAAAATATAAAGCAAAAAATGAAACAATTAAATACCAAACAAAGTATTCTTCATATAGGTTTCGCATGTGGAACTCTTAATGTGCTTAATTTGGAACAATTATTGAATGATACTGGCTCACACTCCTCTTTTCAGTTTCAATGGGAAGAAATGGAAAATCAGGAAGTGACCCAAAATCTTTTAAATAACTCTCTTGATGTAGGATTTATTATAGGAACAAACTCAAGCCAGAGTTAAAGGCAATAACAGTATATACAGGAAACATGAATGCTTTAGTCTATGAAGGCCATCAATTTTACAATTATACATCTCTTAGTATAAAAGAATTGAAAGATCAACCTTTAATTTCACTTAACGAAAAATATGCCAGCTATCATAACCTCATACAACGTTGCAGTGATTTTGGCTTTGTTCCAAATATAACAATAAGTACTATGGAGAATACTTTGATATACAAATTTTGCAATAAAAGACTTGGAATCGGAATTGACGCAGACATTCATAAAGATAATACCATTCCTGACAATATTCATAAGATAAAGATTAAAGATGCAATACCATGGAAAATATCATTGTTATACCGTCATAACCACTGTAACGAAAATATTATTTCCAAATTAAAAGAATATATAATAAATTACACATAAATGTAATACTACTGATATCATACCGTATAAACAATTTGTTACAGGTGTATTGTCAATACGTTGATGGATGAACACGCACCGTTATGCTATAAATAGGATATAAGAATTTAGATTTAGCCAATGACATAATATGTTGTACAGGTGAAATTCATTATACTTATGATGGAGGTTGAAGATGAAAAAATATTTCAAGGATTTAGAAGACTTTATAGGAACACATTTTATTTACACATATGATAACGGCTGGGAATACGAATGGTATGCTAAAAATGACCATACAGTCGACTACCGTATACATGGCGGAATGGTTGCGGGACGATGGGTTAAAGACCAGAAGGCTGAAATTGTAAAACTTACTGACGGAGTATTTAAGATTACATGGACGGAGCCTACAGGAACGGATGTAGCACTTGATTTTATGCCTAATGAAAATAAACTACATGGTTGTATCTTTTTCCCAAAATGGGTTCATGAACATCCTGAGATTACAGTATGCTACCAGAATGAACATATTGAAAAAATGATTGAAGCAAGAGAAAAATATGATACATACCCTAAATATATTGTACCTGAATTTGCTACAATTACCTATATAGGAGATGCAGGAGCTGATAATGAAGATGTTATATGTGAAGCACCTTATCCCGGTATGACAGATGATATACGTAATGGAAAATATTTTGACAGTGATTATAAAAGAATAAAAAAGGCATAAAATTTTCCACCTTAGTATTATGCTCAAAAATAGAAAGTATTATATATAAATAAAATATCCTGACAAAGTTACAAAGCTAAAGCGCCTCGTAATTGTCAGGATATTGTTATTTTTTTCTATAGCAATTTAAATTTAGCAAAAGTCCCTTTTAAAATTTTTAATATTATATCTTTTATTAAGTACTTACAGTCATATTTTCTTCTTGATTTCCACCTCTTTAGAAAGACTTACTATATTACTACCGATAAAGAGTGCCGCTTCCAAGACAACGACAAGAGTACATATTACTGTAAGCAACTTTGCACTATCTCTAAAATAATATGACAAGCCGAATCCTATCAAATACACTGTTACAATTGGAATTATAAATATTTTATCCAATCTGTGTCCCTTTTTATTGTAGCGTAGACTGTTCAACACTCCGAAATAAAATAGAAGATATCCTAAGAACATAATTACTATAATCGCCGTACCCAGCTTATCATTTGCATAGTCAAAATCTATTGTGCATAAGTTCAGTCCGAACCACACAAAGTAATGATTATATATAATTCCTGCACCGCTTTGTGCCGGCAGGTTCTCATCAATTACATGGTCAAATTCAATTGCGTAAAATAAGAACATACCTACTATTTGAATAAGCAACAACACCGAATAAATACTGAAGTTTTCAACTTCGAAATATTCTCCTGTGGCTACAATCATCTCTCCAAGTGTAATTATCGTTAAAAGTGTCAATCGTTCAATAAGATGAGGCATATTAACAGGAACTTTTCTCATATCTTTTTCAAACATTTTTGTACTCATGATGCTTAGAGATACGCCTACTCCTGCTAAAATTATACTTACATTTCCGGTAAATAGCAGACTTAACAATATTGCGACAATTCTTACTGTAAGAATTCTAATAAAATCTGTAATCAATTTTTTATTATCAGCATTCTCCTTGTGCATAACATAGGCGTATACATATTGTAAAAGCTGTACAAGCGCCAGTCACAATAATGCTAACGAAAACCTTAACCATGTCTTATCAAGTTCAACCAACACA
This sequence comes from uncultured Lachnoanaerobaculum sp., assembly GCA_963518365.1. GTDB lineage: Bacteria > Bacillota > Clostridia > Lachnospirales > Lachnospiraceae > Lachnoanaerobaculum. The sequence continues at coordinate 4,596 of CAUQKD010000091.1, forward strand.
TTTGCAGCTATAAACAGTAGTGCCGGCATCTGTAATACACACATGATGAACATATGGTATAAATCATGTTTTCCATAGCGGTTCATATGTACCATCTGAATATTCCATACACTTAAAAAACAAATAAAAACAACTACATAAAGAAGTATCTCATGACCACTGATAATTCCTTCATTCAGGCCATGAAAAATATGCGTAATTCTTGAAACTCCATAAACAAAAACCAGATCATAAAACAGCTCTGAAATATTGACTTTTTTTGCTTCTTCTTTAATTCTTTCCGGCATTATATATCTCCTTTTATAACTTTTGTTTATACAATATTTCTATTTACATAACCATCTCTATAAGTTTAATTATCTCATCCATAATAGATTCGAATTCTATATCTTTGGCATATGGATTCTTATTTTTATATCTTATCCATCTATCTTTAATGTATTTGTTATTGTAAATTCTGTTTGCAATATTTAATGAGTCTTCTCTTGTCAATATGGTATTTCTATACTTAAAAGTAAGTGATACCGCAACTTTCAATGAATCAAAATTTATTTTATCCGTTTTAGTTTTTAATATTGTGTATATATCATAAAAATCTTTACTTCTACTATTGTTCTCAGCTCTTGTCAAAACTGTTTGAAGCTTTTCTGATATAACCGATTCCAGAGGATAAAGCATCAAATTTATTTCCTCCCCAATGATAGTCGAATAATTATCTAATTTAGGAAATGGATATATCGGATCTCCTGTTGCAATATCTATTGCAAATTTAATTCTCATATTAGATAAATGTCCAACGATATGAGATCTTAACCCACAATACTCATCTTCCAACCTTATTTCATCACAATCTCCTATAGTCTCAAACCATACCCCTGTTCTAAACTCATCATATAAAACACTGTCAAGAATTTTTTTAATCTCTACAGAATCAAGCCTTACCCCTTTAACTAAAAAATTAATATCTTGAGTTGATCTATTTTGTACACCAAGTGTATATGTTAAAAGCATTCCTCCCTTTAGCATAAAATTTTCTCGATATTTACTCTTTGACAATATTTTTAGAAATTCATCGAAAAAAAACTTACTTAACACCAGATTATAATTCAGACCAAGCGACTTTGCTTTATTTCTCAGCTTACTTGTAATACTGTCTTTATTCATAGGCAAGTACCTCCAAAATACTCTCAATACGTTCTGATATCCCAAATATATTTGCGTAATCTCTAAGTTTCCATATATCTCTCGAACTTTTTTTAAGATAAAATTTCCAAGCTTTTGAAAATATCTCCGGATCCTGTCTTTTCCTATCTCTAACTATATCACAAATGGTCCTTTCCATATCATAAACATAAACAGAATTTCCCATATCAGTTTTTTTTTCTACAATGCCGATTTTATACCAGTCCTTTTTTACTTGATGTACATTAACCATCCCCTTAAATCTCCATGGATTATACCCCTGATATACTGTAACTTCATTTATGTATGGAAGTCTTTCAGTTAATCCATGTATATATATAGCAGTTTGATATGAGTATATACACACTTTATTTTGAAGTTGAAAAAAATACATTTCATCATAGTTATCAAAACTGTTATCAAAATAAATTCCTCTCCCAATTCTCTCAAGCTCACCCTTTCTCACCATATCCGTAAGATACCATGAGTCAATACCGTGTTTATCAACTTCCTTTGCTGTAATTATACCATTGTTTTTTTCTATAATTTTTTTAATATTATCTCTATTCATAACCCGCTTTCTTTTGTGCTTTATTATATAATAAACACAGCACAAAAGGAAGTAGAAAGATTTCAAAGTGCCATTTTGGCACTTTGAATGGCACTTTGGACATTAAAATTAATATGCATATATATCGATTTTTTTAATCAAGCTTCGTATCCATTAAAAGATTTTCAAAAAGGTGAGTTGAAAATCAACCCACCCAACACCTTACATAGAGCTGAAATATAGACACCTCACTACTGGTTTTAAGTCCAGTGATAAGACATTTTTCGATTATTTATTCTTTAGAAACTTTGCAATTTCATCGACGAATTCTAGGTGCTATGCATCAGAATTCAACACACCTTTATACCACATTGAAAACTTGGCGCCTACATCAGTTGTACACCAATTGTTACCATAATAAATAAGCAAACCCATTTTCTCCATAATTTTGTTTAGAGCGTTTACACTTTTTATATCTAATCCCATATCCTGCAATTTTTTACTACTTCGATTTTGTATAAATCTCCATTGTAATTATATGGCATAGTTTTGCCTCTTTACCTTATCCTTGAATTATCAATTTTAGTTGTTATCTCTCTGTGCAGATGTGGTTAATTCCATCATCTTTCGCGCATATGTATCACCATCAATTTCTTCATTGGCATACTGTTGCATAAGCTCATCAATCTGTTCTTTAAGTTCTTCTCTTGTCATTTTGTTTGCCTCAAAAATTAATTATTAACATTTCTAAAATCTTCTTCTGACTCGTAAATATCATCAGAGGAAATACTATTTTTATAACCGCACTCGGTACACTTCCATACATAATGATGGTCGTCAAATCCTGGTTGGTCATTTAAATAAGCATTGCAACGGTCACAATACCAATCAATCCCCGGAAATCTTTCACTCATTTTCAATACCTCCTTATTCATCTGGATGCGTAGCATCATACTCTTTAATACCCTTTATGATTTCTTCTTTTGCCTTTTCTATCTCAGCAGCATTATTTTTCTTTTTATATTTGGAGTAATCAACTACTTTGATAGTTGCGGCAGTTACTAAAGAGGCTCCGATTACTGCAACACCTATCCAAGGTGCCATCTCCATTTTGCCTGCATCTTTACTTGCCTTTTCAAGTAGCTCAACATACTTTTCAGGGCCTCCAGCGGTCTTGGCCGCCTTTGACAATTCTGCGTAATCCCAATTCTGTGCCATACTATTCCTCCTCTTGACCTCGAACCTTTTCATCAAATTCTTTTATGAGCTTTTTTGCTTCATCGATACGTTGCTGTTCTTATTCAATCTCCTCCTGAAGATGCTTTATACTTTTTTTCTTTCGAACAATGTTTTCTTTAGAAGATTGTATATTAGCTAACAGCAGTTTACATATTTCTGATGTATTTACATGAGCATTTTTGATTTCATCATTCTTAATAAATTGTTGAGCAAGAAATTTTTCAACAATGGCAACGGTTTCTGTAGTAAGTCCAACTGGAGAAACTAACAGCCCACCTGAAATTCCGGCGTACTTAGGAGAGGTCTTTAGAAAAGCATTCAGCATAGGTTTTGTTACTATATTTCCACATTTTCTTGATTCCTGAATCGCTTCAAGCTTACCTGGACGAATCCACCTTCTGACGGTTTATGGATTTGTATTTAGCATATCAGCTATTTCTCTTACGCTATAAGTATCCATAGCAATCCATAGCAATTCCTCCTTGTGGTATTATTATATCACGACAAATGTATTAATATAATATAAATATAGTAATAAACTGCAAGCATTATATTAACAATGGTTACTGTACACAGGTAAGCTTGTCTTCTACATCTTAATCCGTTAAACTTATGGAGTCTAACACACTGGTCAAGCTCCATATTATATATTAAAGATTTCCTTGACATCGGTGTAAAGGTTTAGATTATTTTTTCGTACTCCAAGCAGCACTCCCTTGCTCTTACATAATTCTTCGATGCTTTCAAAGCTTCGAAATGTCATTGTAAAAGTCTGCTTCCTCTTATAATCTCTTAAACAGCGTTCTGCTGTATTGTTTATAGTTAGCACCCTCATATCATTCAGGAAGAGCAGATGTTGCGTTTTATATTCCTGCATCCAGCGATACAGGTTGTATCCATCACGATAATAAGGGCTTGGCTCATGAAGTGTTTTTCAAAGAACATGCAGGTTATCTGTAGTTTAAGAGTAAGCGTGGTAATCATAAGTCATATACAACCAATTTTACAAATGGGAATATAACTGTAGATTTTGATAGAGGAAGAATAAAGCTGCCAAAATTAAAAAGGGTAAAAATAAAATTACATAGAAAATTCTTAGGTCAGATAAAGGCGGCAACTATATCTAAGGTACCAAGCGGCAAGTACTATGTGTCTATTCTTGTAGAAACCGAACATAGTCCACTTGTAAAGTCAAACGGACGGATAGGAGTGGATTTAGGAATAAAAGATTTATGTATCACATCAGACGGGAAGAAATATGAAAATTCGAAGACAATTAAAAAATATGGTAAAAAATCATAATTCAGCAAAATCTATCAGCGATACATCATGTTATGAGCTGACAAGACAACTTGAATATAAGTCAAAATGGAACGGCAGAAATTATATTAAGAT
>CAUQKD010000092.1:0-8950 GCA_963518365.1 uncultured Lachnoanaerobaculum sp.
ATTTTCATAACGTTTTGTGCCTTGAGCAAAGCGAAAGGAATGGAAATAATTATGAAATTAGGAGTAATAGGTTTTGGAAATATGGGTTCAGCAATTGCAAAGGGCTTTGTAAGCAAGAATGCAATTGATATTAAAGATATAGGTATTTTTGATACATATTCAAAATCCGGAGAAAAGGCAAAGGAAGACGGATTTTTTGTATACAGTGATGAGATTGAATTGGCAAAATCCTGTGATGCCGTGCTTGTGGCTGTAAAGCCGATACATGCAAAAGCGCTCTTTGAAAAAATTTCAAAGCATATTGGCGGTAAGCTTATAGTATCTATAGTTGCAGGACTTGAAAGTGAAGTTATAAGGTCATATATAGGTGAACAGAGGATTCTTAGGATTATGCCGAACACTCCTGCGCTTGCAGGTGAGGGTGTATTTGCGCTTGACAGTGATTCAAACGCTACAGATGAAGAAAAAAGAATTTTTGAAAATGCTTTTTCAAAGATAGGTATGGTTGAATGGGTAGAGGAGAGACTTTTCCCTGTAGTCACAGGACTTTCAGGAGGTGGACCTGCATATGTGGCTATGTTTATAGAGGCGTTGGCGGATGCGGGTGTACTTCACGGATTAAAGAGGAATGTGGCATTAAAGATGGCTGCAAAGACGGTACTTGGAAGTGCTGCACAAATTCTTGAAACAAATATTCATCCTGCAGTTTTAAAGGATATGGTCTGTTCACCTGCAGGCACTACTATTGAGGGTGTAAAGGCATTGGAAGATTACGGTTTCAGGGCCGGTGTGATAGAAGCGGTATCAAAAGCGACATTAAAATCCATGAAATAAAAAAGGTCAGCCACAAGGCTGACCTAAAGGTGTTTGTATAATTATTTAGCAGTTGTAGACTCTACAGCTGTTGTCTCAGCACCTGACTCGCTTGAAGCCTCGCTTGCAGCGTTGTCCTTTGCAGACTCAACAGCACTTGAAGCGTCCTTAGCAGCAGACTCTGCAGCACTTGAAACTTCCTTACCTGCAGACTCAACAGCACTTGAAGCATCCTTAGCGGCAGACTCAACGGCACTTGAAGCGTCAGCCTTAGGTGCGCTTGAACCACAAGCAGTGAAAGCAAGCATAGCTACAGCAGCAACAGCGAATAATTTAAATTTTAACATTTTTAATACCTCCCTTAATAGACACTTTCCTATGTCCTTTAACAAGAACCGATTTTATACCTATTCATTAAAAAAGTCAAATGAAATTATGCTTTGTATCTAAAAAAAACGGAAAAACTTTCGAAAGAATAAATTAAAAATAAGAGATAAGTTTTTAAGATGACCGAATCGGCGTTTTGATATGGTATAAAATATCGGCTTGGTATATTATTGTGCGGTATTACAGATTGGAGCATTATGATAAGATTTGAGAAGATAGATGAAAATACGAAGAACTTGGAAGATATAAAACAGTTATATATGGATGCCTTTCCTTTTGAGGAGAGAATACCTTTTTATATTATGGTATCGGTAGGAAATGACAGAGGTGTTGAGTTCTTATCGATATATGATGATGATACCTGGCTTGGGTTCATACATACTTTGGTGGGAGATAAGCTTTCATATATCTTTTATTTTGCTATAGACGGCAGTCTCAGACAGAGCGGATACGGAAGCAAGATAATCCGTGAATATAAGAAGATACACCCTAAACTTTCACTTGCTATAGAACCTATAGAAGAGGACAGTGACAATATAAAACAGAGAAAGAAAAGACTTGCATTCTATGAGAAGAACGGATTTGAGACTCTGGATACAAGAGTTGTAGAGATGGGAGTTGAGTTTGAGCTTATGGGTGCAAAGGGCATGGAAATCAAAGAGAGCGACTACAAATCACTTGTAAAGAAGTTCTTCGATTCCTTTGATAAGGATAAGAGGGTGCTTTCTGTAAAGGAGATGAGGGATGCGGACTCCTACACCATAAAAAACTTTGTTGACAGTAAGGAACTTATGTACAGAGCCGGAGAGGCTATATTTTATGTAGTTGGTTGGAATATAGGAGACAGGGTTCTTATAGTGGCAGGCAGCGGCAACAATGCAGGTGACGGATATGTTGTGGCCGACTTATTGAATATTGAAGGAATTGAAGTTGAGATTTTGCTTATAAAGGATAAATTCTCGGAGGATGGAAGGTACTATTTTAACAGATGCCTTCAAAAGGATATTAAGTATACCGTATTGGATGAGAATACGGATTATAATACTTTGCGAGAAAAGTTTGATTCATATGACTATATTCTTGACTGTATATACGGAACCGGCTTTATAGGTGAGGTAAGAGAGCCTGTACATTCTCTTATAAAGGCTTTAAACGACTCTAAGGCTTTTGTGGTCAGTGCGGATATCAACTCAGGCATGAACGGAGATACGGGAGAGTCAAATATTTGTGTGAATTCCGACCTTACAGTAAGTATAGGCTTTTTGAAAAAGGGGCTTGTAAGCGAGGAAGGTAAAAAGCATATAGGAAAGCTTGTAAATATGGATATAGGTATTATTATTGAAGAGTAAATGATATGTCTGAATATTTTAAGCTTATTGCAAATAATATCCATATTAGGTATACTCTAGGGTAGACTTTATGGAAGTGGAGAATTGATGTGGCAAGTCGAAAACAAACAACCAAAAAAACAAAAAAGAGTAGTAGTACAAATAGAGTGAGCAAAAAGACGGAGAACAATGAGCAACTGGAATTTTTGAATTCCGAAATTCTGATGATTGCCCTTTTTGTAGTGTCCTTGGTGCTTTTTTTGAGCCATTTCGGGCTTATGGGAGTAGTGGGAAAGTTCTTCAGATCATTGCAGATGGGACTGTTCGGCATACTTGGCTATGCGGTACCTATGTTTGTATTTATAGGCGGTGCATTCCTTTTGTCCAATGTAGGTTCAAGTGTTGCAAAAACAAAGTTTATCGGAGTGGTGTTGGCTGTTTTGGCGGTGGATACCCTTATATCACTGATAGGTATTCCAAGTCTGAAGGCAGTCGGATTTTTGAAATTTTATACTGAAGGCTGGTATGGCGGCTTTGTAGGAGGAAGTCTCGGACTTATCATATCGTTAATACTTGGTAAGATCGGTGCAATCATATTCTTTTTGGCGATGTTTATCGTATCTGTTGTTATACTTACAGGTAAGTCATTCGTGTCCATGGTAAAGACAGGCGGACAGATGACCATATCAAAGGCAAAAAATGATGTGGCAAGGGTGATGGAGCAAAGGAAACAAAGAAAAGAAGCGGAGTATGACTACGATGAAGATTATGATGAGGACAACTTTGAAGAGCTTGATATTGATAATAAAAAAGACTGCTATATAGAAGAACTCCTTGACTACAATAAAAGACCGAACAGAGGGAATATAGATCTTGGTGCGATAGACTTTTCAAAGAGAAAGGTTAAGCACAGAGTGGATTTACCTCCTTCAAATGCAGGTGCAAAGAAGAATGAAGCGATAGGCGGACTTTTTGACAGTAAAAACAATGTGGGCTTTGAGAAGACAGATGCCGACGAGGGAGTGATAGATACAAACTATAACTTTTCAAATGAAAGAACCGAGGAGTCCGCCAAGGATTCTATAATAATGAATAAGAGGGCCGATACATTCTACGGCAATATAAACAGAGGAAATGACGATTCAAGGTTTGAAAATGATATAGATGAGGAAACTTTAAGAAGAGCCAATGAGATACTTGCCAGAAAAGATGAGATAGATATCTATTCACAGCCGGTTTCCACTATAAGTATCACTGAGGATGACGCACATGAGGATTTCAGTTATATAAATGACGATACTCCTGTAGGTGTGGAAAACGGCAGTCACAGTGACATCGAGTTTAGAAAAGAATACGGTGACAATGAAGATGAGGGCTATACTCATCAAAACACTTATTCTTATGATGCACCGTATCAAAAAGACGGCGGCTATAACAAGTCTTATAACGAAAATCATAATGAAACCGTATACAATAATTATACAGATAATGAAAAGTCTGTTAATTCGGATACGGAAAAGAACAATGCATTGGTAAGCAGTGACGGTGAGAGAACTTTGGTCACAGCGGCAGGTAAGGTGATAGTTTCCGATACATCCGCACTTCAAAAGAAGATGGAAGAGCAAAGGGCGGCTTCTCAACAAGGTAAGATAAGGTCTGAGATTAAAAAAAAGAAGGCTGCCATAAGACCTTATGCATATCCGGGTACATATCTTTTAAAGAAGAGTAATAATAACAATCAGGTACTCTCGGACAGTGAATACAGACAGACCGCCATCACATTACAGGAGACTTTGGCAAGCTTTGATGTAAATGTGACTGTAGAGGATATAAGTATAGGACCTTCTGTTACACTGTATGAGCTTAAGCCTGAGCAGGGAGTTAAGGTATCAAAGGTACTGTCACTTGCAAACGATATAAAACTTGCACTTGCAGCCAGTGATATAAGAATAGAAGCACCTATTCCCGGAAAATCCGCTATCGGTATAGAGGTTCCGAACAAACAAAAGCAGACGGTATTTTTGCGCGATTTGTTTGAGAGCAGAGCCTTCAGAAACGGTGGAGAGAGCATTGGTTTTGCGGTAGGCAAGGATATTTCGGGTAAGGTAATTGTTGCGGATATTGCAAAGATGCCTCATGTACTTATTGCAGGTGCTACAGGTTCAGGTAAATCCGTATGTATCAATACATTGATTATGAGTATCATATATAAGTATTCACCTGATGATGTGAAGCTTATTATGGTAGATCCGAAGGTGGTGGAACTTTCAGTTTATAACGGCATTCCGCACCTTCTTATTCCTGTAGTGACCGAGCCGAAAAAGGCCGCATCGGCACTTAACTGGGCTGTTGCGGAGATGGGTGAGAGATATAAAAAGTTTGCGGCTACGGGTGTCAGAGATTTGACCGCCTACAATAAGAGAATAGATGAGGCGAGAAGAAGAGGAAATATCGAGGGGCTTCCTGATAAGTTGCCGAAGATTGTTATAATTATTGACGAGTTGGCAGACCTTATGATGGTGGCAAATGCGGAGGTTGAGGATGCTATAGTAAGGCTTGCTCAGCTTGCAAGAGCCTGCGGTATACATCTGGTTATAGCTACACAAAGACCGAGTGTCAATGTCATAACGGGTATAATAAAGGCAAATATTCCTTCAAGAATCGCTTTCGCGGTATCATCAGGTACGGACTCAAGAACCATTCTTGACAGTAACGGTGCCGAAAAGCTTCTCGGAAAGGGTGATATGCTGTTTGCTCCGTACGGATCTCCGAATCCTATAAGAGTGCAGGGCGCCTTTGTATCGGATGAGGAAGTGTCCGCCGTAGTGGACTTTTTAAAAAATCAAGGTATGCAGGCAAGGTATGACGAAGATACCATAAAGCATATAGAAGAGAGTGAAAAGACTGCCGGAACGTCAGGAGAGGTATCTGAAAGAGATGAGCTTTTTGAGGCGGCAGGCAGATATATTATAGAAAAAGACAGAGCTTCAATAGGCAATCTTCAAAGGAATTTTAAGATTGGCTTTAACAGAGCTGCAAGGATTATGGATCAGCTTGCAAGTGCAGGTGTGGTAGGTGATGAAGCAGGAACAAAGAGAAGAGAAATACTAATGAATATGGACGAATTCCTGGATGTGTTATAGATTTGTCCTAAGGAGGATGTATGCGTAGTGATATCGAAATTGCAAGAAGCGTTGAGATGAAAAATATTGCAGATGTGGCAAGCGAGTACGGGATAGGCTTTGACGACCTTGAGATGTACGGCAAGTATAAGGCAAAACTTGGTGAGGAGTTTTTAAAATCCCGCAAAGAAAACAAAAAAGGCAAGCTTGTACTTGTTACAGCTATCAATCCTACACCTGCAGGAGAGGGTAAGACCACTACACTTGTAGGACTTGGTCAAGCTTTCAAAAAGATGGGCAAAAAAGCGGTGATAGCACTTAGAGAGCCTTCGCTGGGACCTTGTTTCGGTATAAAGGGAGGAGCCGCAGGCGGCGGACTCTCTCAGGTAGTACCTATGGATGAGCTGAATCTCCATTTTACAGGAGATTTTCATGCTATAACATCCGCAAACAACCTTTTGGCGGCAATGCTTGACAATCATATCAAACAGGGCAATGCGCTTGGAATAGATACAAATGCGATTATCCACAAAAGATGTATAGATATGAATGACAGAGTGCTCAGAAACATAGTTGTAGGTATCGGAGGCAAGGCTGACGGCGTGGTGAGAGAAGACCACTTTGTAATATCGGTGGCTTCGGAGATAATGGCGATACTTTGTCTGGCTGACGATATGAATGATTTGAAGGAAAGACTTTCAAATATTATTGTGGCCTACAATTTTAAGGGTGAGCCTGTATTTGCTAAAGCTTTAAAGGCTGTGGGTGCTATGGCCGCACTTTTAAAGGACGCTATAAAGCCTAATATCGTGCAGACGCTTGAGCATTCACTTGCTTTGGTACACGGAGGACCTTTTGCAAATATAGCACACGGATGTAATTCTGTCAGAGCCACAAAGATTGCTATGGGTATGGCGGATATCGCACTTACAGAGGCGGGATTCGGTGCGGACCTCGGAGCTGAGAAATTCTTTGATATAAAGTGCAGAAAGGCCGGTATTGCGCCTGATTGTGTAGTGCTTGTGGCTACAGTAAGAGCTTTAAAGTATAACGGAGGAGTTGCAAAGGACGAGCTTTCAAAAGAAAATCTTGAAGCACTTAAAAAAGGAATTGTAAACCTTGAAAAGCATATCGAAAATATCAAACTTTTCGGTGTACCTGTGGTGGTTACATTAAATCACTTTGTAACCGACAGCGAAGCTGAAGTTAACTTTATAAAAGAGTTTTGTGAAAGCAGAAACTGTGAGTTTGCAATATCAAAGGTATGGGAAGAAGGTGGCAAGGGCGGAGTCGAACTTGCAAAGAAGATTCTTTATACACTTGAAAACAAAGAGAGTCGCTTTACACCGCTCTATCCTGACGATATGAGCATTGAAGATAAGCTCTACACTATCGCGACAAAGATATACGGCGCAAAGAATGTGACATATTCTCCTGCAGCAAAGAAGGCGATTGAAAGGGCGAAGGCACTCGGATACGGCAATCTGCCTGTATGTGTGGCAAAAAATCAGTATTCACTTTCAGATGACCCGAAGAAGCTTGGAAGACCTGAAAACTTCGATATAAATGTAAGAGAAGCCTATGTGAATGCCGGTGCAGGTTTTATAGTTGCAATTACAGGCAGCATTATGACAATGCCGGGACTTCCTAAGGTACCTGCGGCCGAGGCTGTGGATGTGGATGAAAACGGAAATATAGTAGGGCTTTTCTAAAGGACTTGGGAGAGAAAATGAAACTTATAGAAAATACGGAAGGTCTTGATATAGATATAATATCAGGAGAACTTGATGATAATTTTTCGGATTTGGTATTCAATACAAAAAAGATAGTTAAGGATTGTTTATTTGTATGTATAAAGGGTAGAAACTTTGATACACATGATGCAATAGATGAGATTGTAAAGCAGGGTGCCAAGGCTGTGGTAGTGGAAAAGGATATAAAAAGAGATGATATCTGCGTTATAAAGGTGGACAATACCAGAGCAGCACTTGCAAGACTATCAGCTGCATACTTTGACCATCCTTCAAAGAAGATGAAGATAATAGGTATTACCGGAACCAAGGGTAAGACAACATCATCTCATATGCTGAAAAAACTCTTGGAGCAAAATGCCAAGGTGGGACTTATAGGTACAAACGGTATAACTATAGGGGATATGCACAGAAGCACACTGAATACAACACCTGAGTCATATGAATTACAAAAGACTTTCAAAGAATGTTTGGACGCAGGCTGTGAATATGTTGTGATGGAGGTATCTTCACAGGCCGTAATGTTAAAGAGAATAGAGGGAATAAATTTCTATATAGGTATATTTACAAATATTTCACCTGACCATATAGGACCTGACGAGCATAAGGACTTTGAAGAGTATCTTATGTACAAATCACTTTTCTTTAAGCAGTGTGAAAAGACAATTGTAAATGCCGATGACGAACATTCGGACTATGTGTTAAAGCAGTCAACATCAGATGAGAAGTATAAGTTCGGAAAGAACGGAGATTTTGTTATAAATCATATCAATTATATTTCCGATAAGGACTTTTTGGGTACAAGCTTTTGTATAAGCTGTTCTGATGTGATAAAGGATAAATACGGTATAGAAAGTGTCGGCGATATACTTGTAGGAATTCCCGGAGAGTTTAATGTATACAATGCATTATCCGCACTGAGTGCGGCAATTATCTGTAAAGTAAAGCCGCAGGTATTACAGACAGCCTTAAAAGATATCAAGGTAAACGGCAGGATGGAAGTGGCATATTCTTCACATGATATAAAGATAATTATTGATTATGCGCATAATGCAATAAGTACCGAAAGTCTGATAAATACACTTCGCCAATATAAGCCGAAGAGGCTTGTAGTAGTCTTCGGTTCAGGAGGAAACAGGTCTAAGGATAGAAGGTATTCAATGGGCGAAATCTGCGGAAAGATGGCGGACTTTTCCGTAGTTACGGCAGATAACTCAAGATATGAAAAGACGGAGGACATTATTGCGGATATTGTTGAGAAATTATCTGCAACAGGCGGAAAGTATATCACCATTCCCGACAGAAAGGAAGCGATATTCTACGCTATAGAAAACTCCAAGCCCGGTGATATCATTGCGATAATAGGTAAGGGACATGAGGACTATCAGGAGATAAACGGGGTAAGACACTATTTCCTTGACAGAGAAGTTGTAGAAGAATGCTTGGAGAAGATGAATGAAAGAAACTAGTGTAAGAGAGCTTATAGCTGTGACAGGCGGAGTACTTATTTCGGGAAGTGAAGATGCCGTATTTTCAAATATTGTAATCG
>CAUQKD010000093.1:0-8930 GCA_963518365.1 uncultured Lachnoanaerobaculum sp.
TAACATCCACACCTTCTCTTGCAAGGAAGAATGCGGCTGCGATACCTGCAGGACCGCCACCTACTACGGCAACCTTTAAGTCTTTCTTACCTGCGCTCTTTAATGTAGGTACAACACTTTCAAAGGCGTTTTGTGCAGCAATAAGCTTGTTTCTTCTGATCTGTACATCTGTCTCATAGTGATTTCTTGTACAAGCACTCTGACAGGTATGTGTACAGATGTGACCTGTCATGAAAGGAAGCGGGTTCTTCTCAAGGATTACATTAAGAGCGTCATCATATCTTCCCTCATTAACAAGTATTCCGTATGTTGTAATATCCTGATTGATAGGACATCTGTTTACACAAGGTGCCATATAGCAATCAAGGTATGGAACCTTCTTATCGGCCTTTCTGTTAGGAAGCGGCTTAACAGGCTTAACGTGATGCTTGTCGGTTCTTACATCCTCTACGAGCTTTTCAAGTTCTGCAACATTTATTCCTGACCAAGCCTTAATCTCAGACTTCTCAAGCTTCTTAGCCATCTGATCGAATCTCTGATATCCGCCCGGCTTAAGGATAGTGGTTGCCACTGTTACAGGCCAGATTCCGCTGTCTATAACCTTATCTATATTGAAGTAATCACAACCGCCTGAGTATGCAATTCTAAGCTTGCCGTTAAAGCTTCTTGAAAGATTTCTTGCAACCAACATTGAAAGCGGATAAAGTGACTTTCCGGACATATACATTTCCTGTGAAGGAAGCTCGTTGTTCTTTACATCTACAGGGAATGTGTTTGTTATCTTAACACCGAACTCAAGATTCTTTGATGAAGCAAGTGCCATAAGTCTCTCAAGCATCGGAACTGCATCCGAGTACTGTAAATCCTCTTTAAAGTGAAGATCTGTAAACGCGATGTAGTCATATCCCATGCTGTCAAGCATCTCTCTTGCAACTTCATATCCTAAAAGTGTAGGGTTACATTTTACAAATGTGTTCAATCCCTTCTCTGTGATAAGATATGATGCAATAGCCTCAATTTCCTGCGGAGGACATCCGTGCAATGTAGATACTGTAACCGAATTTACAATATCAGGAGTGATTGCATCAAGATCGGACTTTGTAAAGTTCTTAAACTTACCGAGGTTTTTCTCAAGATATTCCTTACACTCTTTGTATATAGGTGTTTTGGAAGCGTCCATCATTCCGTTGATGAAATTGTCAACCTTAGGAAGCTTAATACCCTCAAGATCATATCCTACTGAAATATTGAACTGGAAGCCGTCGCTGCCGCCAAGATCCCATTCCTTTGAGATAACCTTAAGTGCAAACCAAGCCTTGATATACTCGTCAAATGCTTCCTGAACTGTAAGCTCTGTTGACCACTCACAGTTGTAGCACTCATCTTCTGCTGTAATACAAGGTTTTGCAACACATGCCGCAAGCTCTCTACCGTCCATCTTCTGAACTGTCTTAAGTTCAAAAAATCTTGCACCTGCATAATATCCTGCAATGATATTCTGAGCAAGCTGTGTATGAGGACCTGCTGCAGGACCTATCTGTGTCTCCAACTTTCTTCCGAAAATTGTGTAAAACTTATTCTTATCAGCCTTATATGCTTTCTTTACTCCAAAGCATGAGCCTTCTTTTGCCATCTCATCAAAAAGTCTGTCCATTATCCTGTCAAAAGGAATCGGTGTCATTATGTCGCCCATTATGCGTTGCTCCTTCCGTTGATCTTATCAGCAAGTCTCTTTGCACCTTCTCTAACCTTAGCAAGTACTTCCTTCTCATCAATATTAAGAAGCTCTCTATCCTTCATAAGGATATTTCCGTTTGCAATTGTAGTTCTTACATCTTTACCGTTTATTCCGAACAACAGATGACTGTTGATGTTTGAAGCGGTCATAGGTGTGTTAGGTACATAATCAACAACGATAACATCGGCTGCAGCACCCGGCTTTAACACTCCGAGAGGCTTCTTAAAGTATCTGTTTGCAATATTTGCATTGTACTCAAAGAGCATCTTCGGAACTTCGCCCCAAGCTGCATTAGGATCGCATAAATGATGCTTATGAAGCACATTTGCAACCTTCCATGACTCTAAAACGTCATGTGTATATCCGTCACTTCCAAGTCCACATACTATACCCTTGTGAACAAGCTCCATTGTAGGAGGGCATCCGCAGGCATTACCCATATTTGACTCAGGGTTGTGTACTACACAGGTATCCGTATACTTAATCAAATCCATCTCATGCGGATTAACATAGATGCAGTGAGCAAGCAATGACTTGTTACCAAGTACTTTCCAGTCATAAAGTCTGTCAACTATTCTCTGGCTGTGCTCCTTTAAGCATGAGTGCAAATCCTCAATACCCTCTGCAACATGAATATGGCAACCGATATCTTCCGGTTTTCTTGACATAGCGTATTCCATTGACTTGTCTGAAATGGTAAAGCTTGCATGCATTCCCATCATAGCGGCAATCATATCGCTGTCATCTTTTTTCACATAGTTTGCAAAATCAACATTCTCTTTAACAGCCGCCTTCATCTTATCTTCACCGTCACGATCGGATATCTCATAGCAAAGACAACTTCTGACTCCTGTCTGTCTTGCAGCCTTCTCTATAGCGAAAAGACTTCCTTCGATCTCTCCGTAGCTTGCATGATGATCGAAAATAGTTGTAACACCGTTCTTGATACAATCAATGTAAGTGGTCATAGCAGACAGATATGTGAGCTCGTTGTCTAAGTTTCTGTCTATGGTCCACCATAAGCCGTCCAAGATCTCTAAAAATCCATGCGGGTTGTAACCGTTGATGCTGAGGCCTCTTGCCATAGCTGAGTAAATATGCTCGTGTGTATTTATGAATGCCGGCATTATGAGCCCGCCCTTCGCATCCACAAAAGTTGCATCAGCATACTTTGCCTTCAAATCACGGTAGTTTCCAACCTCTAAAACTGTGTTGCCATCCAGTACTACAGACCCATCCTCAATCAATGGCTGTTCCTGATTTCCAGTAACTACCCTTCCATTACCAATTAGTAGCATTGTAAATCTCCTCTCTGAATTATGCAGTTTTAATAACAAAAACATAATAATGTACCCTTATAGTATCATTTTTTATTAGGCATTTCAATAGCTATCTAACTTTATTTTCAATTTTCTAAAAATTATTTAGATAGAACGCATGTACGAAAATAAGTACATTTTTAACCAATTTTTTTATTGACAACTCCATAAAATTTTGATACTATTGCAATGTAATTTTTTGCAGGTGTGGTTCAATGGTAGAACATCAGCCTTCCAAGCTGAATACGTGGGTTCGATTCCCATCACCTGCTTTTTTTGTGCCTACCGATATCCGGTAGGCATTTATCATACTTTACATAATTGCTAAATGTATTAAAATATACTTACATCCAAAGGAGGTGATACCTTGAGAATTGAAAGGATTAGTACCAATCAGATAAGATGCACACTGTCAAGTATTGACTTACAAAACAGAAATTTAAATGTACTGGAGCTGGCATACGGAAGCGACAACGCAAAGGCACTGTTTCGAGAGATGTTACATAAAGCTTCTTATGAAGTGGGATTTGATACGGACGACACTCCTCTTATGATAGAAGCGGTTCCGATGTCCGGAGAAAATATTGTCATATATATTACAAAGGTTGATGACCCGGATGAACTGGATACCAGATTTGCAAAGTTTGCACCTGCCATATCGGATGATATACTTTCCACACTTGATATAAGACTTGACAACCTGCTTGAAGGCGCAATTGAATTAAATGATTCGCAAAACTCTCTAAACGCTGTGAGCGAATCTTATTTAAGAGCATTCTCATTTGACAGTCTGGATGAATTTATCACAGCCGCAAAGGCTGTAGGAAGCTACTCCGGCGAAAACACTTTATATAAGGATGAAACCAATAATAAATTTATATTGGTCCTAAAAAAGAATGACAACAAAAAGGATTTTTCAGCCGCCGCAAATATTCTCTCCGAGTACGGCAGCAAACTTTCCGCCACTTCTTTCAGCGACGACTATTATAAGTAGCATTTTAAGATTTTGGTAAGAGAGAATGCAATAACACAGATGGCAAAAATCTAATAAGCATTTTTTTAACAAACTTCAAAATATTATTGCTTTTTTGCGGATTGTTATGTATATTCTAATAAGGTCAATTGTACTTTAAAGAGTGCATAGCTTTATTAAAAGATATTGCTTGGCATTGCTCTAAGCAGATGATCTCAATGTTGATAAGGATTTAAAACATTGTAATATCAAAATTATAGAAAAGAGGATTATTATGGCAAATATTGATTTAACACAATATGGCATCACAGGCACTACAGAGATAGTACACAATCCGTCTTATGATGAATTATTTGCAGCCGAGACAGATTCTTCATTGTCAGGCTACGAAAAAGGACAGGTAAGTGAGCTCGGTGCAGTTAATGTATTGACAGGTATATACACAGGTC
Source organism: uncultured Lachnoanaerobaculum sp. (assembly GCA_963518365.1). GTDB lineage: Bacteria > Bacillota > Clostridia > Lachnospirales > Lachnospiraceae > Lachnoanaerobaculum. The sequence continues at coordinate 4,480 of CAUQKD010000093.1, forward strand.
GTTCACCTAAAGATAAATTTATTGTAATGGATGAGAACTCAAAGGACACTGTTTGGTGGACTACAAAGGAATATCCTAACGACAACCATCCGCTCTCAGAGTCTTCATGGGCTGTTTTAAAGGACCTTGCAAAGAACGAGCTTTCAAACAAGAAGCTTTATGTAGTAGACGCTTTCTGTGGTGCAAACAAGGACACAAGAATGTCTGTTCGTTTCATCGTTGAGGTTGCTTGGCAGGCACATTTCGTTACAAATATGTTTATTCAGCCGACTGCCGAGGAGCTTGAGAACTTCAAGCCTGACTTCGTAGTTTACAATGCTTCAAAAGCAAAGGTAGCCAACTACAAGGAGCTTGGTCTTAACTCAGAAACAGCTGTTGCTTTCAATATCACAAGCCGTGAGCAGGTTATTCTTAACACATGGTACGGCGGTGAGATGAAGAAGGGTATGTTCTCAATGATGAACTACTATCTTCCACTTAAGGGAATTGCTTCAATGCACTGTTCAGCAAATACAGATATGAACGGTGAGCATACAGCTATTTTCTTCGGTCTTTCAGGAACAGGTAAGACAACTCTTTCAACAGATCCTAAGAGACTTCTTATCGGTGATGATGAGCACGGTTGGGATGACAACGGTGTATTCAACTATGAGGGCGGATGCTATGCAAAGGTTATCAACCTTGACAAGGAGTCCGAGCCTGATATCTACAACGCTATCAGAAGAAACGCTCTTTTAGAGAATGTTACTCTTGATGCAAACGGCAAGGTAGACTTTAAGGACGGCAGTAAGACAGAGAACACCAGAGTTTCATATCCTATAGACCATATCGATAATATCGTTAAGCCTATATCACACGGACCTGCTGCAGAGAATGTAATTTTCCTTTCAGCTGATGCATTCGGAGTACTTCCTCCTGTATCAATCCTTACACCTGAGCAGACTCAGTACTACTTCCTCAGCGGATTCACTGCTAAGCTTGCAGGTACCGAGCGTGGTATTACAGAGCCTACACCTACATTCTCAGCTTGCTTCGGACAGGCATTCCTTGAGCTTCACCCTACAAAGTATGCAGAGGAGCTTGTAAAGAAGATGACAAAGAACGGTTCAAAGGCATATCTTGTAAACACAGGATGGAACGGAACAGGAAAGAGAATCTCTATCAAGGATACTCGCGGTATCATCGACGGAATTCTTAGCGGTGCTATCAAGAACGTTCCTACAAAGAAGATTCCATACTTTGATTTTGAGGTTCCTACAGAGCTTAAGGGCGTTGATTCAAAGATTCTTGACCCTAGAGATACATATGCAAATGTTAATGATTGGGAAATCAAGGCAAAGGATCTTGCTTCAAGATTCGCAAAGAACTTCCAGAAATATACTACAAACGAGGCCGGCAAAGCTTTAGTAGCTGCAGGACCTAAGGTAGACTAGTACTTTAAATATTTTATAAAATTTTAACGGAGTTGCGGCAAAAGCTGCAGCTCCGTTTTTATACGACCTGTTAGCGATATCAAACAATTTCGACCATCATCCTTACAGCCGCTTTCCCAGCAATATGCTTGTCTTCAGTTGCAGAGCTTACAAGTATAGAACTATCAAAATCATCAATATCCTTTACTACAAATTCATCACCTATAGCAATCTTTTTTTCTTCCAGATACTCAATCAAATCTTTGTCATCATCAACTTTATGAAGGCGACATGAACTCCCCTTTGATACCTCCGAAAGTTTTTTTACTTTATCAGTCTCAGGATGATTTTCGTATATTTCATTTCCATGTGGACAGTGCATAGGTTTTTTCAAAAATTCATTTAATCTGTCCTTTAGTCCGTTTGAAGTGACATATTCCAAAGCCTTTGCATCCTCGTGTACATCCTGCCATGAATAACCCAGATATTCCACTAAAAATAACTCCCACAATCTATGCTTTGTAAGCAATGTTCTGGCTCTTATTTTACCGCTCTCCGTCAAAAGAATCGACTTGTTCTCAGTATACACTTCACCCTCTTCTGTCAGTTTTTTTAACATCTCGCTTACAGATGCGGCTTTTACCCCCAAAATCTCCGCAATCTTTTTATTTGTTGCAGTTTCCTTTTTTTCAATAAGCTCATAAATTGCTAATATATAATCATCTCTGCCGGTGTCTATCTTAGCCATATCATTTTCCCTTACTCTAAGTCCGTAATGTTTTCTTATATCATTACATAATTTTTTACCCGTTTCAGTCAGAGAATATACACCTCTTTCTTTTGCACGATAAACATATCCCTTTTTTATCAGCTTGTCCAAAACATATTTGAGCTTCCTGTCGGACCAGGCAATATGTTCTCTTATTGTACTGTATCCCAGTTCACCGAGAGCATTTTTCTTTCCTGTATGATTATCTATGTGTAAAATCAAAAGTTCTCTACTGAAACGATTTTTGTTTTTAATATATCTTATCATCTTAGTGATAATTCCGCCGGGATATACTGCAATGGTTATCATAAATGTTAAGCCTGAAACTACAGCACACATTCCCGACATGGATACATTAAATTTTACAGCAAGAAAATATCCAATGCAAGAATTAACTACAGCATATACAGCTGCCAAAAATATTGTTATTTTCAAATCCTTTGATATCAGATATGCACTTGCAGCCGGTGAAATAAAGAAAGCAATTGCAAGTATTGCACCTACAGATTCAAATGCCGAAACTGCGGTAAATGAAACCAATGCCATAAAAACATAATAAAGGCCTGTACCTGCAATACCCGCCACGCCTGCATATACAGGATCAAATGAACTTATTTTAAGTTTTCTAAAAAATACCGCTATAAATGCTACATTTATCAAAAGCACAAGACTCATCTGCACCAAGGCCTTGGGAAGACTGATACCAAGGAAATTTATTCTATGAAGCGGAGCAAGTATAATTTCTCCAATCAAAACCACCTCTGTATCCAAATGCACATTTCTTGCATATCTTGTAATAAGTATAACGGCTATCGAAAAAAACAAAGGGAAAATTATACCTACAGAAGCATCTTCCGTCACTCTTTTACTTTTTATCAGCAACTCTATACAAACAGTCGTCAATACACCGAAAAGACTTGCTCCTATTATTAATAAAACACTCCCTATATCTTTAGTGACAAAATATCCTATAACTATTCCAAGAAGTACGGAATGTGAGATCGCATCGGAAACCATTGAAAGTCTTCTTAATACTAAAAACACTCCCAAAACGGCACAGGCAAGTGAGGTTATTATAAGAATATACAAAGATTCAATCATTTCCCTGCCCTCATCTTCCTAATATTTAAAAGCATTCTCACAATACCTCTCGGTGCAAACAATACGGAAAAGAGTGCAATAACAGACATAATAAGTATAATGCTTGGTCCTGTAGAAAATCCCTTAACCGCACTGCTTATAAAAGTACCGAAGAATGCAGATACGGCTCCCGTTACCGCCGCAATCACCAAGACTTTCTCATAACTATTACTCCATTGCAAACCTGTAACGGCAGGAGTTATAAGCATACTGCTTATAAGAATGGCGCCCACCGCCTTTAGACCTGCCGCAATCAAAATCATTGTTATTATCATTATAAGAAGAGATGTAAGTCTTGAATTTATCCCTATTGTATACGCATAAACCATATCAAAGACATATACCTTTATCTCTTTGTAAAACAGTATAAACAGGGCAAGAGATATAATCGATACTGCAAGTATTATATAGACATCCTCTCTCAGTATATATGCCGCCTGTCCGAATATATAGCTTGCAAGCCCCGACTGCGAAGCTCCCTGATATTTCGGATTGCCCTGTATATAACTTTTTAACACCATACCCATACCGAACATTGCGGATAAAATTACCGCCATTGCAGTATCCGCTTCTATCTTGGAACCTTCCGAAATAATCTGAATCAGCATAAAAGCAACTATACCTGCCGCTATTGCACCGAGCATTAAAATAACCGCACTTTTTCTTCCGGATATCATAAATGCCAAAATTATTCCCGGAAGTGATGCATGCCCCACAGCATCACCTATCAGACTTTGCCCCTTTAAAATACTTATCGTTCCGACTATACCTGTTGCCATGGCAAGCAGCATTGTTCCTATCGCAACCACAATAAACGAATACTGTGTAATAATACTTATATTCATAGCCTACTCCCCATATGTCGCGTCTATATTTTCTTTTACAAAGGTTTCCTCGGTTCTTCCGCTTGCTATAAGCTGTTTATTCACCATAACCACATGATCGAAATATTCGCATAGGGTGTTTAAATCATGGTGTACCGCTATAATTGTCTTCCCCTCTTTTTTAAACTCCCTCATTGTTTCTATAATTATATTCTCAGTTTTCTTATCAACTCCTGCAAGCGGTTCATCCATAAAGTAAATAAGGGCATTCTGAGCAATCGCCCTTGCTATGAATACCCTTTGTTT
>CAUQKD010000094.1:0-8890 GCA_963518365.1 uncultured Lachnoanaerobaculum sp.
AATATTTGCTCATTTGTCTTTGCAATATTCTAAGTGCATTTTCTATATCATCTCCTTGATTTAAATTTGAAATCTTGGAGTCCGCCAATGCTATAGCTTCTTCATACCCGCTAAATCTCGGCTTAGCACTACCGTTTTCCAATATTTGACATATAAGCTTAGAATCGATAATATCTTCATTTTCTTTAAATATATTCTCAGATTCTCTACTTTCCATAACTTCCTTAAGCACAGATGCTACCGGCATATCATTATACAATTTCTGCTGTATCTGTATATCGTAGCTTAACGTTTTCAAAAATTCCCATGCCAACTTTTTATTTTTCGATTTTGCACTTATTGCAACATTCAAGCTGTCAACCATACTGACATTATTACCTGTCTTTCCTGCCGGCATCGGTATACAGTCCCATGCAAAACCTGTATACTTTTTTATTTTATACGGATAAGATTTATACGTTCTGTATTCTGCAAGTGACATCTGACTGAAAGCTACCTTACCGCTGTCAAATTCCTCCTTTGTTACATTTTGATTGCCGTTCAAATCCTCCAAGCTCTTTACAAATCTGATTGCATCCGCCAAGCTTTCTTGATTAAAATATGAATTCTTTCCGTCTTCTGTAAACAATGTAACACCGTTTGATAATGCGGCATTTATCCAATCATATCTGTATATTCCAAAATAATCAGGATTCCCGTCCAAGTCTCTGTCCAAAGTTACCATCCTGCATACTTTATAAAAATCCTCAAAAGTGTAGTCATTCTCAGGTATATTCAAATGTAAATTTTCAAGTAATGTTCTGTTCACAAACATCAATGTCGGCATCGCTTCATACGGCAGGGCATACCTATGTCTCTCAAAGACTCCCGAATTTGCAATCTCACTATAGTACTTATTTATATCAAAGTTTTTATCCTCTTCCACATATCCGTCAAGTTTTTCTATTAGCCCCAGATTTATATAATTTTCAAAATCGTCATCAAGTACCATAAATACATCAGGCATCTCATCCTTTAGAACTCTTTTTGCCATCCACTCACTGTAATCTTCTTTCGGAATACCGCTCTCATACTTTATCTTTATACCCTTATGCTCTTTTTCAAATTTTTCTATTGCACTGTCAATGACAGAATAACTTTCCTTTACCGCAACTCCCCAGTTACTACCGTTAAACATAGCAAACTCTATCACTGTTTCTTCAGGTCTGAACTTATAAAAAACTGCGCCTAAAAAAATAATCAAAAAGGCTATACCTGTATATATAAATATACCAACTTTTTTTGCTTTCACAGCTCACCTCTGCTGATTGCCCAGATAGCTAACTGAGTTCTGTCTCTAAGTTCCAATTTATCCAATATATTCGATAAATAATTTCTTACAGTTCCCTCCGAGAAACTCAAGTCCTTGGCAATTTCCTTATTACTTTTACCTTTTGAGACCTCCTTTATTATAGTCCATTCATTTTTTGTAATCATTTTTATATTTTCTACAGGTACATGTATAGTTTCATTATTTACAGCCAATTTTGAGAAAAACTTTAAAACCTTTGAAGCAATATCAGGGTTTATCATTGCTTGTCCCTGATATACCGTATTTATCGCCTCAACCAAACTGTCCATACTTATTCCTTTAAGCAGATAACCGCTTGCACCGTACTTCAGTGCATTGAATACATATTCATCATCATCAAACGTAGTAAGTATGATTATCTTTATATCAGGGTAACCTTCCTTAATAATCTTTGTACAGGACACGCCGTCAAGTCTCGGCATTCTGATATCAAGAAGTATTATATCCGGTCTTTTTTCTCTAATACTTCTTATTACCTCAAGCCCGTCAGACACCGCATCAGTCACTTCTATATCAGGTTTACTGTCAAGGATTATCTTCAAGCTTTCTCTTATAAGTTCCTGATCATCCGCAATTAAAACTTTAACCATATTCCTCTCCCCATCTTATCGGTATCATCGCCTCCACAATAAAGCCGTTCTCACTTCTAAAATTCACCTGTCCTTTTAACATATTCACTCTTTCTCTTATATGTCTAAGGCCAAACCCTGACTCAATCTTTTCACAACCTATTCCGTCATCATGAATCATAAGTCCGATACTTCCGAAGTTTTTCTTTACCATGACTTCTATGTTTTCAGCATTTCCATGCCTTATAGAATTTGTCAAACTCTCCTGTACAATTCTATATATAGCCATCTCCTCATCCTCATCGAACTTTAAATTTATATCCTCACAATTAAATATTATATTTACGCCTGCCACCCTCTTTGTATTCTCAACAAGTTCTTTTATCGCACTTTCCAGATTCAGCCTGTCAGGTGCATCCGGTCTCAGTGAACTGACGCTCATCCTGATATCTTTTATACCGTTTCTGCTTACCTTAGATAACAAATCCAACTGATTTCTAAGCGGAGTCTTCTCATCTCCTGCAAGTGCTATACAGGCATCTATTCCGGCTGCAAGTCCTGTAAGTGTGTGTCCCAAAGTATCATGTATCTCTCTGGCTATACGATTTCTCTCTCTAATCTCTGCAAGTCTTGCATTATCCATTAAGGATCTTTCCAACTCTATATTGGCTTTTTGTAAATCAAAGTTTGCTATTTCAAGTTGTTTATTAAGCTCAATATTTTTCTCTATAATTTCTTCTTTGTTCACTATTATACTGATGCAACAAAGTATAAAACTTACTACCGTCATCAAATTAAGTGCATTGTATATAAAAAATATAACTGTCTGTAAACTTGTACTGCAAACCCTTATATATGCTGAAATATCATATATATTTATAAACAGCTTGACTAAATCATGTGTTGTAAACAAATAACTTACGGTTGCAGCTACTATAACTATTGATATATATTTATTTTTCTTCAAATAAATCAGGGCATTTGCAAATGTCCAAAGCAATATTCCGTTGTAATTAAAATTCAACAATATAATACATATCAACTCTAAAATAAACTCAATAATAAATGCTACAAATATTATGTATGTACCATTTAATCTGTTGCTGCTCCTTACACTAAAAGTCAATATAAAACATATAGACGAAATAACTGTAAATATAAATATATGCATTGTATTGCCGGGTATGCTCACAGATCTTGATATAAACAGCTTTGCTTCATGCATATCTATTATTCTTGCCGTGATTATCCATACAAATCCTGAAATCAAAATCATCGTTGTAACGGATATAATAAGCATAAGCTCAAGTATTTTGTTTATTTTTAAGTTTCCTATACTTTTCATATTATTGCCACTTTGATATATCAAATTTAGTTATATTTCCTGCATTTATAAGGTCAACACCTATATAAATATCACTCTCTATATCTTTTTTATTCAAGTAATCATATGCAGTTCTTGCCGCCTCTTTGCCCATAGATATAGGATGCTGTGCTACGGTAGCGGTAAATAACCCCTGCTTTATCAGCTTTTTAGCGTCCGGTGAACCGTCCACCCCGTAAATCAAAAGATCTGTCCCGCTTTTTTCTTTTAATGCCGCCAATGCGCCTATTGCTGTAGGATCATTCATCCCGAAAATTACATCTATTTCCTTGTTGTTTGTCCTCAAATACTCATTCATAGCCTCATTTACAGTTTCTATTTCACTAACGCCGTCTATCTCGTCTACAATTTCATATTCAGGTCTGTTTTTTATAGTATCTATAAATCCCTGTCTTCTTTGAACCATAGATGATGCAATAAGGTTTGCTACAATAAGAATTTTTGCTCCTTCGGGCCTTCTTCTCATCAAATCATTTGCCAACAATACGCCGGCCTGATAATTATCAGACTGAATAGTACTTATCACCCCAACTCTGTCATCCACATCCGTATCCAGCAAAATAACCGGACCACCCCTTGTCTTGCATTCATATAATGCACTTTCTATTCCACTCCTGTCCACCGCATTTGCAAACAAAATATCAATACCTTCATTAAGCATATCTATAATTTGTGCATTTTGTCTACTCTGGCTCTGTGCCGGATCCTTTGTTATAAGTATATCACCATTTGCTTCAATGGTATCCCTTAAATTTTCGTTAAGTACGTTAAAATATGGATTATTCATTGTCATATACGTTGATCCGAATATAATTTTCTTATTCCTACTTCTAAACTTTACAAAAAATATCAACAAACACAATAAAAAAACATATGCTAAGAGCATCAAAAATACTCTTAGCTTAGTTTTATCAGTTATTTTCATTATTTACTCTTTTTCAAATTTCTAATATAGTCAATGAACACTGCAAGTAATATAACAACTCCCTTTACAACTGTCTGCCAGAAAGAATTTACATTCATAAGATTAAGTCCGTTGCTGAGTATTCCTATAATCAATGCACCTACCAATGTTCCGCCAAGTTTTCCATATCCGCCCGACATGGAAGTACCGCCTACTACAACCGCCGCTATCGCATCCATTTCGGCACCGTCACCTGCTGTAGGTTGTCCTGAATACATACGAGAAGCCAAAATCACTCCGGCAAGTCCGGCCATAAGTCCTGAATATGTATAAACTAAAAACTTTACCTTTGATACGCTTATTCCTGAAAATCTTGCTGCCAATGTATTTCCGCCAACCGCATATATATATCTTCCTATCTTTGTTCTGTTAATAATAAGTACAGATATAATAAATACAACTATCATTATTAAAACAGGTACCGGTATAATTCCAATATATCCCGCACCGATCCACTGCCACTGTTTTGAAACAACTCGTACAGGGGATCCTCCTGTATATACTCCTGCAAGACCTCTCGCAATATTCATAGTAGCCAATGTCACTATAAACGGAGGTATAGTGGTTCTTGAAATAACAAAACCGTTGAATGCACCTATTATAAGTCCTATAAGTATTCCTATAATCATCGCCAATGGTATATTCATACCATATCTTGATACGCAACCTGCCGCAAGTACTCCTGAAAGCGCTATTACGGAACCTACAGACAGGTCAATACCTCCAAGTATTATTACCATTGTCATTCCACAGGCAAGAAGCATATTTGTAGATATCTGCCTCAATACATTAAAAACATTTTTTGTTGTAGGGAATGAGCTGCTTGTTGCAGGAAACACTGTAAGGAATACTGCAAGCACCAGCAATGCAATTATTATTCCCATATTCTCTTTTAAAAAATTTAACGCCTTTTTCATACAACCTCCTATATAGCGGCCAGTGCCATAATACTTTCTTGTGATATTTCTTCATGTTCTATACAACCTCTTATCATACCTGCCGCCATAACATATACTCTGTCACTCATGTTTATTATCTCAGGTAACTCTGACGATATCATTATGATTGATACACCGCTTTTCACAAGCTCATTCATTATCTTATATATCTCCGACTTTGCCCCGACATCTATTCCTCTTGTGGGCTCATCCAGTATAAGAATCTTCGGATTTGTAGCCAGCCACCTTCCAATCATTACCTTTTGCTGATTACCTCCGGACAGATTTCCTATTATCTGCTCTTGTGACGGCGTCTTAGTATCCATCATATCTATGTACTTCTTAGTTATTTCCGTTTCCTTTTTAACATTCACATTTAAATTTTTTATGAACTCGTCCAATACTTCAATAGTAGTATTATATTTTATATCCTGTATCAGATAAAGTCCTTGCTCTTTTCTGCTCTCAGGCACTAAAGCAAGTCCGTTTTTTATGGCATCTCTCGGATCTTTTATATCAACTTTCTTTCCGTCAATATAAATTGTCCCTGTAACATCCTTTGAAAGTCCGAATATAGCTTCCATTGTCTCACTTCTGCCTGCACCTACAAGCCCTGCAAAACCGATTATCTCACCTTTCTTTAACTCAAAGCTGACGTCTTTTACCTTATTATTATCATTTAAATTTTCTACTTTAAGTACAATATCTTTGGACGGCATAAAGTCTCTAACATAGTAATTGGTCAAAGTTCTTCCAACCATCATAGCTATAAGTTCTTCTTTATTGGTATCCTTTACAACCTTTGTACCTACATATTCACCGTCTCTCATTACGGTTACTCTGTCACATATCTCCTCAAGTTCACTCATCTTGTGTGATATATAGATAATACCAACCCCTTTTTTAGTCAAATCTCTTATAATGTTAAATAGATTTTCTACTTCTCTATCACTTATCGAGGAAGTCGGCTCATCCATGACCAAAATCTTGGCATTTACAGATACCGCTTTTGTTATCTCAACCATTTGCTGCTTTGCTATAGGTAGATCCTTTATAAGTTCTCTTGAATCTATATCCATACCCAAATCATCCAGTATTTTCTGAGCATCCTTTTCCATCTTTGAAATATTTACAGTGAACCCTCTACCGCTTTCTCTGCCCAAATATATATTCTCTGCAACACTCATATATGGTACCAACACAAGTTCCTGATGTATTATTGCTATATTATTATTTGAAGCATCATGTACTGAATCTATAGATACTTTCTTTCCTTCTATCTCTATTTCTCCCTCATCAAGGCTGTATATTCCACCAAGTACTTTTATAAGTGTTGATTTTCCTGCACCGTTTTCTCCAAGAAGTGCATGTACCTCACCTGCCTTCAGATCAAAGTTTACCTTATCTAATGCCTTAACTCCCGGAAAACTTTTTGATATATTTTTCATTCTCAATAAAATATTATCTGCCACTGTTTCACCTGCTTTATTTTCAAAATAAGGCACCCGAAAGGATGCCCAAAATTATAATTGATATTTTTTTCAGCTCATACTTTGATGAGAATATCATTGCCAGCCGTCTGTTCCGTACTGTGCTACATTATCTGATGTAATAAGGAATGTTTCCACAGGATACCTTGCCTCAACCTGTTTTCCTTCCACATAGTCATACATTATCTGAACCGCCTTCTCAGCTATTGAAACCGGAGACTGTGCACCGGTTCCCTCTATCAAGGAATTACCTGATGCAAGCTCTGATTTGATATCCGGTGAACCGTCAACTCCGTAAATCATACATTTTTTGATTCCTGCCGCATTTGCCGCCGCCAAAGCGCCTAAAGCTGTGGGGTCATTTCCGCCGAATATAGCAACTACATCAGGATTTGACTGTAATAAGTCCTCTGCAATACCCATTGCAACTTGTAGATTTCCCTTAGCATCCTGCTGTGCTACGACCTCAAATCCATGGTCCTTGATAGCATCCATAAATCCGTTTGTTCTGTCCACAACCGATTGCATAGTCGGGGAGTCGAGAACTATGATTTTTCCACCGTTAGGAGCTTTCTTTACCAAATCTTCTCCTACCACTTTTCCTGCATTATAATTATCTGAACCTGTATATGAAACTAAATATGACATATCGCCAACTTCAGTATCAAATCCAACCATCGGTACTCCTGCTTCCTTAGCCATATCAAGTGCAGGTATAATACCCTGTGCATCAACCGGATTCATAAACAGACCGTCAAGCTTTTGTGAAAGCATATCTTCAACCTGTGAAATCTGCTTTGTAACATCATTTCCCGGATCCGTTACAATAAGCTCATCACCCTTTGCCTCTACCAACTCCTTGATTTTGTCCTGAATTGTAACAAAGAACGGATTAGTTCCATCCATACATGTATAGCCTAATTTGTAGTGCTTTCCACTGCTCTCACCGGTGCTTTGAGCCTCGCTCTTTTCTGCTGTAACAGCCTCTTTGCTGTCTCCCTCAGAAGCTGCCTTCTTTTCTCCGCCACATGCAACCAAACTTGCTACCATTGTCAGCGCCAATGCACCTGCCATTAACTTTCTTCTCATAAATCCTCCTTTTCATACCCTTTTGGGCTTATAGCTATAATAGCATAATGATACTTAATAAAAACTGTTTTATGTAATATATTTGTATTGACATTTGTCATATCTTTATATATTTATAATATTTTAAGTTTATATGTGAAAGTATATAATCTATTTTTGTATATTTTTGAACACTCTTATTGTCTCCTTATATGTCTTCACCATATTTTTCCTTATCTCAACCAGTATATCATGTGAATATATATTTCCGTTTTTATCTTTAATCATATCTCTTATTGCATCACCGGCATACTTCGCCGCATATGTATAGTAGTTTATTTTTCTCACTCCGCAATCTATACATTTTTTAAAATCCGAATCGCTTATTCCTGAGCCGCCATGCATTACTACCGGAATACCGCAAAGTTTTCTTATTCCGCTGATTATATCAAAGTCCAGATTCGGCCTGCTTTTATATATTCCATGTACTGTTCCGAACGATGCTGCAAGTGCGTCTATTCCGGTCTCATTTACAAATACTCTTGCCACTTCAGGGTCTGTATATGCTCCTAAAATGTTCTCGTTCTCACCTTCTGTTCCCATAGATCCAAGTTCCGCCTCTATACTTGCTCCATACTCATCTGCCAATATCTTCGCATATTTTGTATTTGCTATATTCTGTTTTAACGAAAGTTCGGATCCGTCATACATTATACTTGTAAATCCTAAATCCAACGCTCTCTTTATTTCATCAAAGTTGTTGCCATGGTCTAAATGTACGCATACAGGTACTTTGCTCGTATCTGCAAATGCCACCATTACTCTTCCTATATCTTCAAGTGAAATATATTTACTATGTGCCGCATTGGCAAATTGTAATATTACCGGTGTATCCTCATTCTCCGCCGCTTCTATCACAGCCAATACACCTTCAAGTGATGTAACATTAAATGCAGCTATCGCCATATCTTTACTTTCCGCCATTTTTAAAATATTCTTCAACGTTATTAACATAATCTCCCCTACTCACAGATAAAATCTTGAGTTTCCCAATTATTTTTTATTTTTTCTTCCATAAATCTTAAATTTATAAAATATTTATTTTTTAATATTATCTTTTGAAAAG
>CAUQKD010000095.1:0-8791 GCA_963518365.1 uncultured Lachnoanaerobaculum sp.
GTTTTTAAAAATTCGCTAATATCTACATTCACTTTTTCATCAAGCATTATATGTTCCCTTACTTCTTACAAGTTTTGGTCTATATCCCTCTTTATTAAGCCTTTCGACTATCTGTTCCTTATGCTTAGTTCCGTAAGCTTCTATAGTGATTCTAAGCTCCACGGCGGCATTTCTGTTGATACTGATAAACTGATTGTGCTCAAGCTTTATAACATTTCCTCTCTCACTTGCCAGTAAGTCGGCTACCTTTGCAAGTTCACCCGGCTTATCCGGTAAAAGTACGGATACCGTAAATATCCTGTCTCTTGCAATAAGTCCGTGCTGTATAAGTGACGCCATTGTGATAACATCCATATTTCCACCGCTAAGTATAGCAACAATCTTTTTTCCCTTTACATCAATATGCTTTAGAGCGGCCACTGTAAGTAACCCCGAGTTTTCAACTATCATTTTATGATTTTCCACCATATCAAGGAAAGATACTATAAGCTCATTGTCGTTGATTGTGATTATATCATCCACATTCTCTTTGACATAGTTAAACAGCTTATCTCCCGGAGTCTTTACAGCGGTACCGTCTGCAATCGTATTGGCTGAAGGCAATGTAACTATATGTCCTTCTTTTATGGATTCTTTCATGCAAGCTGCATTCTCAGGCTCCACACCTATTACATGAATATTCGGATTCAGCATCTTTGCAAGTGTCGCCACACCGGCACAAAGTCCTCCGCCGCCTATCGGTACAAGTATTATATCTACTGTAGGGAGTTCTTTAATTATCTCCATTGCAATACTTCCCTGTCCTGTAGCCACTGTAAGGTCGTTGAAAGGATGTACAAATGTCGCACCGCTCTCCTTTGCATACTCCATAGCCTTTGTAGCCGCTTCATCAAATACATCGCCGTAGAGTTCTACAGTCGCACCGTAGTTTTTGGTTCTGTTTATCTTTATAAGAGGTGTCGTTGTAGGCATAAACACTGTAGCCTTTATTCCTGCAAGCTTAGCTGCGTACGCCACACCCTGTGCATGATTTCCTGCTGAAGCCGTTACAATTCCCTTTGCCTTTTCTTCATCGGAAAGTGTTGAAATCTTATAGTATGCTCCTCTAAGCTTATATGCTCCGGTATACTGCATATTTTCAGGCTTGAAATATACTTTATTTCCGGACTGCTCCGAGAAAAACTCACTGAATACAAGTTTTGTCTCCGATGTCACCTTTTGTACAAGTTCGCTCGCCTCTTCAAATTTTTCCAATGTAAATTCCTTCATTACTTATTGCCTCGATTCTATTTTAGATAGCTTTGTCTTACTCATTACTAAAGAGTGCATCCACAAATTCTTTTGAGTTGAATTTTTGCAGATCGTCTATTTTCTCACCTACCCCTATATACTTGACAGGAATGGAAAGTTCCGCCTGTATTGCAACCGCAATACCTCCCTTGGCGCTTCCGTCAAGTTTTGTCAGTATAATACCTGTTATATTTGCCGCCTCGTTAAACACCCTTGCCTGCTCAAGCGCATTTTGTCCTGTAGTACCGTCAAGTACCACCAAAGTCTCTCTGTATGCGTCAGGATACTCTCTTCCAATTATCTTATTGATCTTTTTAAGCTCTTCCATAAGATTTTTCTTATTGTGAAGTCTTCCTGCGGTATCAACTATCATTACATCTGTATTTCTGGCCTTAGCAGCCTTGCATGCATCAAATACTACGGCTCCCGGGTCTGAACCCTCGTTCTGTGCTATTATATCCACTCCGGCTCTTTTAGTCCACTCCTCAAGCTGCTCAATAGCCGCAGCTCTGAATGTATCCGCAGCCACAACCAAAACTTTCTTACCTTCATTTTTCAGCTGACTTGCAAGTTTTCCGACAGATGTGGTCTTTCCTACACCGTTTACACCTATTACAAATACTACAGACTTTCTGTTTTCAAACTCATAGGCGTTCTCGCCCAAATCCATCTTTCGTTTTATTGTATCGATAAGCACCTCTCTGCACTGTGCAGGTGAGTTAAGATGCTCTTCTTTTACTCTCTTTCTAAGCTCTTCTATAATATCTGTGGAAGCTCTGATTCCGATATCTCCCATGATAAGAGTCTCTTCAAGTTCTTCATAAAAGTCCTCATCTATCACATCATAACCGAGAAATACATTCTCAATTCCGCTGACTACGGCATTTCTTGTTTTTGTAAGACCTTCTACAAGTCTCGAGAAAAATCCTTTTTTCTTTTCTTCCATTATATCTCCTAATTATCCAATTCATTTTCTATCAAGTTCACGGAAACAAGCGTAGAAACTCCCTTTTCCTGCATTGTGATTCCGTAAAGTCTGTCCGAGGATACCATCGTACCTCTCCTGTGCGTAATTACTATAAACTGTGTATGGTCTGTAAGCTTATGTAAATACTTTGCAAATCTGTCTACATTTGAATCATCAAGCGCCGCCTCTATCTCATCAAGCAGTGCAAAAGGTGAAGGCTTAAGGTTTTGTATTGCAAACAAAAGTGCTATGGCGGTAAGTGCCTTCTCTCCACCTGAAAGCTGCATCATGTTTTGAAGCTTCTTTCCCAGCGGCTGTGATATGATGGTTATGCCCGCCTCAAGCATATCCGGGCTTTCTTCAAGTACAAGCTTTCCGCTGCCTCCGCCGAAAAGCTCTTTAAACACTTCATTGAACTCTTTTGCAATCTCTTCAAACTTCTCGGCAAACTGCTTTTTCATAGCCACATCCAGCTCGTCGACAATATTTATCAAAGTAGCCTCAGCCTCCAAGATATCCGTATGTTGCTTTTTCATAAGTTCATATCTGCCGAAAATCTCATTATAATCTGAAATGGCATTGATATTTACATTTCCAAGTGCCTTTATCTTTGACTTCAGTGAAGCTATATTTGCTCTGATATCATTTAAAGACATATCCGTATCTGTTTTCAACTCCAAAGACGAATTATATGTAAGTTCATATTCATTCCACATATAATTGGTTCTCTCCGACATCCTCTCTTCGGACTTTTCTATCTGACCTTTCAGTCTGTAAATATCTCTGTCAAGAAGTGAAACTCTTTCACTGTAAATATCTCTGTTGTCAAATATCTTATTCTGTGACTTTGACTTTGCTTCTTTAAACAAAATAAGTTCTTCTTCTCTTTGCTTAAGCTTTTCTATCTTTTCGGCCAACTCGTTCTTTGAGATATGCTCATTTTCTATGATTTTATTTTTCTCATTGATGTTTCTCACAATGTCCTCGGCTCTTGTCTTTAAGCCCGACTTTTCATCAAGCAGCGCTTTGACATCCTCTCCGGTTCTGTTTACATTATTATCAATAAACTCAAGTCTTTGTGAAATATTGGCTTTTTCAAGCTTTGAAGCATTCAGCTTTTCTACAAGCACTTCTCTGGAATTTCTCTGTTCTTTGATATCGCTTTCTATATCCGAGATATCCTTTCCCAGTTTGCCGAAGTCCTCACCGACATTTGAAAGTTTGGCATCAAGTCTTTTTGTCTCTATCTCTATATCTGCAAGTTCTTTGTCGATATTGTCAAAGTCTGTCTGTACAGAAACTGATGAAGCTTTAAGTTCTTCAAGCTTTTCAAGTAATCCGGCCCTTCGGTTTAATATATTGTTTTTCTCAATGATAAGATCCTGTATTAATTTTCTGTTCTCATCAAGCTTAATTTCTATATAATTTATTTGTAGATTAAAGGCTTCAAGCTTATCGTTTGCCTCATTGTAATTTTTCAAAAGTATGGAAACACTTGCCTGTGCCTCTTCTATCTCTCTTTTCTTACTCAAAAGATTGGTACTGTTTTTAAAAGCACCACCGCTTATAGAACCGCCCGGACTAAGTGAATCACCGTCAAGTGTGACAACTCTGTATTCATATCTGAACTTTTTTTCAAAGGCAATAGCATTGTCTATATTGTCAATAACTACAATTCGTCCAAGCAGGCTGCCTATCAGATTTTTGTATACACTATCGTACTCAACCAGCTCACTTGCTATTCCGACTACTCCCTTTTCTTTCAAAAACTCGGTATTTGAAAATGTGTTGTTTCTCATTGCGGAAAGCGGCAAAAATGTAGCCCTTCCGAATCTGTTTTTCTTAAGATAGTCAATCAAAACCTTTGCTGTATTCTCGGAGTCGATAACCACATTTTGTATCCTGCCTCCAAGTGCGGTCTCAATAGCCACCTCATACTTTTTTGACGCTCTGACTATATCCGCAACAACACCATGTATACCGCCGATTCTGTCTCTGGTTTCCATGATCTTTTTTATTGCAATACCGTAGCCGTCATATTTTTCAGCAAGATCCTTTAATGATGTCAGCTTTGCCGACTCACTCTGATACTTCATCTGAAGCTCGGATGCCACTTTTGAAAACCTGATGATTTCACTGTGTATAGCAGCTTTTTTACTCTCAAGCTCGTCTTTAGTACTCTCGGCACTGTAAAGTGATTCATTCACCGAGTTTAGGCTCTTATTTTCCTCATCAATCTTTAATTCGATTGTATTTTGACCTGTCTTGCTCTCCAAAAGTCTTTGAGTCATCTGAGATTTTCTGAGGCGAACCTGCTCCAAGATACCCTTATATCTCTCTTTTTTTGCTCTCAAATCCGCATTTCTTGAATTAAACTCCTCTAATGAAAGCCTAAGAGTATCAAGTCTTTGTGTAAGCTCATCTATTTTTTTATCAATATCCTCAAGTTCTCTTAAAAGAGAGATTTCCCTTTCAATCGCCTCTTTTAAAAGATTTTGCAATGAGGCCTTTTCTTCTTTTAAAGTTTCCAGTTCTTTTTGCTTTTTTTCAATATCACTGTCTATATTTTCGCCTCTTGACGAGAGGTTTTCATTGTTCTTATTCTCAGAGTTTATCTGCTCTTTTAGAATCTCTATATGTGAGTTGATCTCTTGCAGTCTTGCCCCGTCATTTCCTATCAGATTTCTTACATCATCAAGCTCCTCGTCAAGCCTTTTTAACTCTGCCGTAATATCTTCATAGTCGGTTTTCGACTTTTCAAGCAAATTTCTTGCATCCGCCAAATCATCGGATAAGAGCTTTTCACGCTTTTTATATTCATTCAGATTCTGTGTTATACCGTCATACTCAATAATATAACTGTTAACATCAAAAATCTTTAATTCCTCACGCAGATTCAAAAACTCTTTTGCAACTTTTGCCTGTTTTTCAAGCGGACCGACCTGTTTTTCAAGCTCCGCCAATATATCGTTTACTCTGACTAAGCTCTCTCTTTCCGACTCAAGTTTTTTCAGCGCAAGACCTTTTCTTCTTTTGAACTTTGTGATTCCTGCCGCTTCATCAAACAACTCTCTTCTTTCTTCAGGTCTGCCGTTTAGTATCTTATCTACTTGTCCCTGACCTATTATTGAGTATCCGTCTTTTCCGATACCCGTATCAAAGAAAAGCTCACTGATATCTTTTAGTCTGCAGGCGGAACCGTTTATCAGATATTCACTCTCTCCGGATCTGAACAGTCTTCTGGATACGGTCACCTCTTTAAAGTCAATATCCAGCTTATGATCCGAATTATCCAATGTAATTGCAACATATGCAAATCCAAGCGGCTTTCTAAGCTCGGTACCTGCAAAGATTACATCCTGCATATTTCCGCCTCGAAGCTGCTTGGCACTTTGCTCTCCCAATACCCATCTGACCGCATCCGATACATTACTTTTTCCCGATCCGTTAGGTCCCACAATACCTGTTATTCCGTTGTGAAAATCAAATACGATCTTATTTGCAAAGGACTTAAATCCCTGAATTTCAATACGCTTTAAATACATTTAAACTTTACCTAATTTTTTCAATGCTTCATATGCCGCCGCCTGCTCGGCAGACTTTTTGCTTACGCCTTCTCCCACGCCCACTCTTTCACCGTTTATCTTCACAGCCACAATAAACTTTTTCAAATGGTCCGGTCCTTCCTCCGACAAAAGGTCGTACTCTACCGGTCTTGAATCCTGTGATTGTATTACTTCCTGTAAGATAGTCTTGCTATCATAAAAGAAGACTTTATTTTCATATCCATTCAAAATGAATTTTAAAATCACCTCTTTTGCATTAGCAAAACCACCGTCTAAATATATGCTTCCTATAACCGCCTCAAAGGTATCGCTGATTATACTCGGTCTGAATCTTCCGCCTGTATGCTCTTCACCCTTTCCAAGTTTTATAAACTCACTGAGTCTTATATTCTTTGCACAGTCCACAAGCGCAGGCTCACATACAAAGCTTGCTCTTATCTTTGTAAGTTCTCCCTCAGGCTTGTCAGGATAAACTCCGTAGAAAAACTCACTGCTTACAAGCTCTAAAACGGCATCTCCCAAAAACTCCAATCTTTCATTGGAACCGTTTTTTCCAAGCTGATGCTCATTGGCATAGGAACTGTGTGTAAGTGCCTGATTTAAAAGCTCTATATTCTTATACTCATATCCTAATAATTTTTGTAACTTATTTAAATTATTATTCATAACAACCCTCAACAATCTATATTTTATAAAGAGGCTACCATTATCAGATATCTTAAACAGTAGCCTCGTAAACACTATCTGGCGTCTGTAGCCTTTTTTATCTCCTCAACAGCATCGTTTACAGTGTGAATATTCTCAGCCACCTCCTGAGGAATCTCAAGTTCAAACTCTTCCTCAATGCCTGTAATTATCTCAAACAAGTCCAAAGAATCGGCTCCCAAATCATCTACAAAAGAAGAACTCAGCTCAATTGTATTCTCATCAATATTTAAAACCTCAGCAATAATCTTCTTTAATTTCTCAAACTCCATTTTTTTCTCCATTCTAATTCTTTGTCATTTTTTCTCTTATAATATCACTCAAAGCTTCTTCTTTAAAGCTCTTGCATTGTAAAATTGAATTACAAATCTCATTTGCCTTTGAATTTCCGTGTGCTTTGACTACAAGTCCGTTAAGTCCGAGTAAAGGCGCACCGCCGTATCCGCTTGCATCAAAGGACTTCAACGTAGCCTTCAGTGAAGACTTTATCATCATTGCACCTATCTTTGTAAAAATGTTCTTTGTCAGGGCTTCCTTTATCTTACCGATAAGTGTAGAACCAACTCCCTCATATAGCTTTATTATTACATTACCTACAAAGGCCTCACATACTATTACATCGGCTCCGCCTTTCGGTATCTCTCTTGCCTCTATGCTGCCTATAAAGTTTATATCCTTACATTCCTTTAATAAAGGCATTGTCTCCTTGACAAGCGCATTTCCCTTTTCTTCCTCGGCACCTATGTTTACAAGACCTACTCTAGGATTTTTGATACCGATAACCTTTTCCATATACAAAGAGCCTATCTGTGCAAACTGTACCAGATTATCCGCCCTTGCATCCACATTGGCACCACAGTCAATCAACAAAGAAACACCTTTTTCAGTAGGTATAAGCGGTGCCAGTGCAGGCCTTAAAACTCCCTTTATCCTGCCGACTATAAGTTGTCCGCCTACAAGTACGGCTCCGGTACTTCCGGCACTTACAAAGCCGTCCGCTTTTCCCTCTTTTACAAGATTCATGCCTACCACTATGGATGAATCCTTCTTTGCTCTGATAGCGGCTACCGGTGCTTCTTCATTGGTTATTACCTTGCTTGAATAGACACATTCACATCTGTCTGCAAACTCGTCACTTACTTTTTTCTCCAAAACCTCCTTCTTACCAACTAAAATAATTTTAATATCCTTATCTTTTTTTAAGGCATCAAATGCCCCTTTTATTATTTCGTCCGGTGAATAATCTCCACCCATTGCGTCCAATGCGACTGTAACCATAATACACCTCAAATGTTTTTTCTATAACACCTTTGTATCATAACTAAATATTAAGTTCTACGCAAGACAAAATTCAAAATCCGTCTTATATTTTAAAATAAAGCTATAAGCTGTCTTTTAAAACTATAACTTCTCCCTCTCTGCAAAGGTAGACCGCTTTGGCATCCGGGAGTTTTTTTCTTATCTCTTTTCCCTTTTCTTCCAAGGCTTTACCTTCAAGCCCAAGCGGAGTTATAACTCTGTTGTCTTCAATGATACATTCCACATCGTCATGATATAATTCCTGTAAAAAACATTTATAATATTTTATCTTTTCCTGACCTTCAAGATCTTTATCCGCTATCAAATATACCATATTATTCTCGTCCTATCGCAACAGTCATTCCGTCTTTTGCCGTCTTTTTTACTATAAGGTTCTTGCATTGTATACAAACAGATCTTTCACATACATTGCCGACTCCGACAACCTTTTTTACAAACTCTGACTCACAAAAATCCCCTTTGACCAAGTTTAATTCATCCTTGTTAAATGTCACAAAAGGTACATCAAGTTTGTTTGCAAGACTTTTTATAGCCTCTTCATCTTTTTTTATATCAATGCTTCCTATAGACTTTACCGCTCTTATATCAAGACCTTCTTTTATAAAAACTTCATTTACAAAATCTATAAGCTTACATGCATCAGTATCTTTTTTACATCCCACTCCTATGTACAAATCCTTAGGTATTAAAGTCAGGACACCGTCATCATATATTCTGTCCGTTATCTTCACTTTTATATCACAAACTTTATTCTCAGGATTAAGTTTTTTCTTAAGCTCTTTTACATCAAATGTATCAATATCACTGTCAATGTCGACAGGTTTTTTATCAAGCAGCGTGGCACTGACGTCCTTTGCAAGTTTTCTTGACGATATAAAAAGATTGTGTTTTTTTGCAAATACATCTACAGCAAAGGTACCGTTGATATCTGTTGCGGTTGTAA